>JAHIOZ010000179.1 GCA_018894995.1 Patescibacteria group bacterium
ACCAGGCCCTGTTCAGCAGCAAAGGCCTGGGCCGGGACCGCATCATGCTGGCCCGGGACCTCATGGCGGAGTCAGAGGACTGGCACTCCCCCGGGCAGCCGGCGTGAGTCAGGTTTGGTTGAGTGGCGGTTTCTTTTATACCGTTTCCAGTTTTCCGTTTTCGGTTTTCTGTTAATTAAGATTTATAATATCAATGAGTTAGCGAGCGAGTTTGTTGCATTTGAACGTGAACTTGGTATTAGTTCCAATCATCCTCGCCCAATAGCAAGCCTTTTATGAGTGCCCGCCACGGGCGCATCAGTCAGGTGGCGGACCTGCCGATTATCATGCACATTTCCAAAGGATATCCAGCCTGCTTGGCCTGAAGGATGCCTGCCGTTGCCGCCGGCAACCTGGGGTTCCCCCAGTGTTATGTCCCGGGACTACCTTGCGAATTCCGGCCCCCATTCCAGAGACCGTTGTAGGGGCGGTTCGCGAACCGCCCCTACGAAAACCTCCCCAAAAAGTAAGAATATTTTTGCAAGATATGTCTGGGACGCAACCCTAGCCCTTCTTTCCGGGATAGGAGAGTCAGGGGTGCTGGCCAGCGACTCCCAGGCGGGTCGGATCAAGAATCTTGTATATTTTTGGAGGCGTTATAATTTCTTGACAGGAGTATCAAATTTTGCAAGATAGAACATGAATTATAAAGCAAATGGGTTAAATGATCCTAAGACCGGGTTGAAGTGAAATGAAATTAATTTCTGCGAGAGGGTAAGGAGGCTTTTGTAATGAATACCGATAACTTACAAAGGGTCCGGTTGGTTAAGTCATTGCCAACAACATGCCACCTTGTGGGCCTCAGACAGGCCTGCCGCCGGGTAGCGGTTGGATTGGTTGTCTTTTCCCTGGCTCTGTTCTTGCTGGGTCCCGCCTGGGCCGCCGACGGCGACCTGGATCCGTCCTTCAACCCCGGCGTCGGGGTGAAATCTGTTCCCATGCTCTGGGGGCGAATCAATTACGCCGACTCCATTGGCAAGATGATGATCACCGGGTCCTTCACGGAGATGGGGGGGTACCCCCGCAGCGGCATTGCCCGGTTGAAGGCCGACGGCAGCCTGGATGACACCTTCAATGCCGCGATCACCGGGTATGTGAACGGCTGTATACTGCTGAACAACGGCAGCCCCGATAGTCAGATGCTCATCTGCGGCGACTTTTCTATCCCCTCAAAGGACCCCTTAAAGCCCCCCTACTATGGTCTCGCCCGGTTAAATGCCGACGGCTCGGTGGATGACACCTTCGCCCATACCTTCACCACCGGCGATGGCGTGCAAGCAATGGGGAAGCAAGTGGACGGCAATATCGTCGTGGGGGGGTATGCCATGAAGGTCAGCGGCTATCCCGACAATGCCTACTTCCTGGTGCGTCTTAATAACAACGGGGCCGTGGATACCAATTATATGCTCTCGGCCCCCGGCGGGAACGTGAATGGCTTGTGGGTTGACCAGGGCGTTGCCGGCCAGGTGCGTCTCTTCGGCACCATCCCCCGCTTCTCCGACCCCACGCACGTGGATCACATGCTGCTCC
Source organism: Patescibacteria group bacterium (assembly GCA_018894995.1). Lineage (GTDB taxonomy): Bacteria > Patescibacteriota > Minisyncoccia > Phycocordibacterales > UBA12079 > UBA12079. The sequence goes on from JAHIOZ010000179.1 coordinate 1,570, forward strand.
TGAGCGCCGACGGCAAAACTAAAGTGTCGGGCATCGGGGACGAGATCGTTAACGGCACCATTCTCGGTATGACCTGGCAGGGCAGCAATACCGTCATCTTCGGATCCTTCACCCAGGTTCACGGCCAGAGCAGGAATGGCATCGCCCGCTTGCTCCCCACCGGGGGCCTGGATCCCACCTTTATTATCGGCAGCGGCGCCAACGGCCATGTGAAACGGGCAGTGAATGATGACGACAAGCTGGTGCTGAATGGGTACTTCAACTCCTTTAACGGGACTCCTTGCGGCTACATGGTGCGCCTCAACAACGACGGCACGGTGGACGGCGAATTCAATAAAGGGGGGAGCGGGGCCGATGACCGCATCTGGAACGTTTTCAAACAGAGTGACTTGAGCTGGGTAGTCCTCGGCGCCTTCCAATCTTTCAACGGCTCCCCCCGTCAATGTCTCGCCAGCCTGGATATCAACGGCAATCTCACCTCTAACTACCCCTTGTTCACCACCAGTTTCCCGATTTCTGCTCCCAAGGTGTACGCCGTCCAGGACAGCCCCCAGGGAATCTATATCGCCGGCACCTTTTCACGCTATGGCGGCAAATTGCACCGCCGGGTGGCCCGGGTCAACTTCGACGGCACCCCGGATAGCTCCTTCAGGGCCGGGATAGGAGGGGTGGTCAATGGTATATCCATCCAGCACGACGGGAAGCTCCTTGTTGCCGGCCAT
>JAHIOZ010000170.1 GCA_018894995.1 Patescibacteria group bacterium
AAGCTCAATACTTCCCAATGGGTTACGGATTTCATGCGCTATCTTTACCGCTATTTCTCCCATGGCAGCCAGGCGGTCAGTACGATTTGCACGTTCCTCCAGCTTTTTCAGCCGTGTTATATCCTGCAGAGCAAGAACTATTCCGATCTTCTCTCCTTCCGGGTTTTTTACCGGAGAGATCGACAGGCTTACATAGAAAGTGTTTTTGCCTTTCCGACGGATTTCTGCCTCAACATCTGCATTTTGCTGAATATCTTTAAGAGATTTAAAGTCTAAATGCGAATTTAGAAAAAAATTCGGATCAAAAACTTTATCAAACTCTTTCCCTATAACTTTTTCTGAAAATAAACCGGTTATATCCTCTGCTGCTCGGTTAAAGGTGATGATCTCTCCTTTCAGGTCAATAACCACTACTCCAACATTTAGACTTTCGAGAAGGTTATGAAAATCCTCCTTTGCATCCTCCTTCTCTTTTAAGTCTATTTCCGGAGACTTGCCCTTATCTTTTAATTCTATATTCAATTTTGCTGCCCCCTCTGTTCCAGGTCATTATAATACTCTCTCAAACTTCAATGCTGCTCCATTAACTATCCCGCTTAGTTCGCCGCATACGCAAGGCGCAGGCCATGAAGCCGTGGTACTTCACTGCAAATGGTCTGCAACACAGCGGATGCTGTGAAATCGGCTTGCCCGGCATTAAATGCGAATTCCGTCAACATACTCAAAACGTTTGTTTATATAAGCAGTGGCAAAAATCATGCCATTAGTGGTCGAGTGGTCGAGTAGGGAATTAGTCGAGTAGTTTAGTGGAAAATTGGATAAGGACAATGCTGGGATGGTTGAATGGATGGATGAATAGAATGTTTAAATAATCTGCGGAAATCTGCGGAATCTGCGGATGGGATTAGTTGATTTACGTCAAATTTTAGATATTGATGTCACTTCTTTGACGCATATCGACCTAAGGGCTGTTAGAGTCATTAGGAAGGGGGAGAGGAAGGAGCCTGTTGCAAATGGTGTCTTTTAATCTTTTCCACAAGTGTCGTCCTGTTAAGGTGAAGAAGCTTTGCCGCCCTGTTTTTGACCCATTTGGTCTTCTTGAGAGATTGGACAATGAGGGCTTTTTCAAATTCATTTACAGCAGTATTCAGACATATTCCATCTTGTGAAATTTCTACATGGGGCACGGCTACATTGCCGTCGCTGGAATTTGTCAGTTTATCCGGTAAATTCCGTGTAAATAGCGCATCCCCATCTTCGCCTAAAACAACAAATCTTTCTATCATATTCCTGAGCTCTCTTACATTCCCCGGCCAGGAATGTTGCATCATCATCTTCATTGCACTGTCTGATACGCCATCTAACTCTTTATTCTTGTCACGGCCTATTTCATCCACAAAATGAGCAATAAGGAGGGATATATCTGATTTGCGTTCTCTTAGCGGAGGAAGTTTTATCGGTATTACATAGAGCCTGTAAAACAGGTCTTGCCGAAAAGTTCCATTTTGAACCTCTTCTTCCAAATTTCGATGGGTGGCGGCTATGATTCTTACATCAACTTTTATGGTTTTGCACCCGCCAACCTGCTCAAATTCTCTTTCTTCTAATACTCTTAAAAGTTTTACCTGAAGGTCGGGACTCATATCACCAATCTCGTCTAAAAAAATGGTGCCGCCAGCAGCAACTTCAAATTTTCCACGCCTGTTTGTTGTTGCGCCGGTAAAAGCGCCCCGAACATGCCCAAACAGCTCGCTCTCCAATAAATTTTCCGGAATAGCCCCACAATTTATCGAGACAAACGGTTTGTTTTTTCGATATGAGTGCCGATGAATTGCTCTGGCTGCTAATCCCTTTCCCGTTCCGGTCTCTCCATTAATTATGACTGTACTATCACTATCAGCCACTTTTTCAATCAGCCTGAAGACCTCTTGCATTTTATCGCTCTGGCCAATAATATCCTTAAACTTATGTTGATTCTTTGGCTTTCCTGCAGTGATAGTGCTTTCCGGATGTAAATCCTGATCTTCCAATGCGCTGTTACTAAAAGCTATATTTAGCAATCTACAGATCCTCTTTTAGAAACCTTTGGAAAATGCCCTCTTCCCGTCATTCCCGCGAAA
>JAHIOZ010000065.1 GCA_018894995.1 Patescibacteria group bacterium
ACTATACACTACCCCGTATAAGTAACATTTAAACTTTTATTGGTTGTCAGGGTGTCAGGTAGCCACGATGTGGGCTACCCGACACCCAAATGACAAACCACTAAAAATTTAAATGTTTCAAATTTCTACGAAATTTGAACTTAACGGGGTAATATTTTGCAACCACAGATTTGAATTCAGCAAGCTGAATTCAAATCTGTGGGCAAAATATTACCAGATTTTAAATAATGCTTCGCCTCCAACATTTTCTTTCTTAGCTTCCTTGCCGGTTAAAATTCCTTTTGGAGTTGATAGTATCAATACACCCTTCCCTCCCTTAAAAATCTTTATATCCTTAGAACCCATATAAATTCTTTTTGATGGTTTAGAAATTCGAGTTACATCGTTAACTTTAGGCGAGCCGTCTTTATTATACAAAATACCAATTTCTATAGTTTTAGCCGGTTTTTTGCCTTTTTTACTTGCAGAAACAATAAGGCCTTCTTTTTTCAAGACATCAACAATCTCCATTTTGTATTTGGAAAAAGGAACATAAGCGTACTCTTTTCCAGCACGACCTGAGTTCTTTATATTTATTATTAGATTTGAAATTTTATCCATTTTTTTATTTAGCGTCTAGCTTATCGCTACTGCCTAAATTGTTTTAATTCTTTTGTTATTTTAAATTTTTTTGTAAGTTTTCCTCATCTTTCTGTGCTTGCCCTGTTAAACATTTTATTTAACTGGGGTTCAGTCTGCGACAGTCTGCAAAAAAATTAAATTTGAAAAATTTAATTTTTTACCAAGAAGATTTTGTTATACCCGGAATCTTCCCTTCATTGGCACATTCCCTGAAACAAATACGGCACAACCCAAAATCTCTCATATAACCCCTTTTTCTTCCGCACTTAAAACACCTGTTCACCTCTCTTGATGAAAATTTTGGTGTTCTTTGTGATCTAGCTATTACTGATTTTTTTGCCATATTTTTCTTATGAGCTTTGCGAATTAGAAAAATATGGCCCTGTTAAATCAAATTTTGAAAAAATTTGAACATTTAATTTTTTAAAAAATCAAATGATATTTAACATAGGCTAACCAATAATCCGCATACTCAAAATATAAAAAGTGACTGAACATGAGTTCAAATCAACTGAGAAGTATAGTAGCAAAGTCGTGTCGGAAAGTCAAACAAAAATTCACAAAAATTTAAAAAAATAGTGTTTCGTGATAACATATCTGTAATTATGAAAAAGAATATCATCATATCTATACTAATAGTTGCTGTTGCCATCATTGCAATTATTTTTGTGTCCGTTACAAATAACAAACCGAGTGAAGTTGCTCCTATTAAAGAAGAAGTGGCTACAGAGATGCCTAAGAAAATTGAAGGGCGGCAGACATATCGAAATGAAGAACTTGGGTTTGAGGTGCAGTATCCGGAGGGGTGGTTTGTGAAGGAATATAAAAGTGAGATGGTTTCTTTTGGTCCAGGATGGTCAAGACCTGGGGGAGGGCTATGGCGTGTTATTATAGGCATGAGTGAAAATACACCAGAAAATGAAGTGGAAGATTTCATTTCAAATCAAAATAAATCTCACACAACAAACAGGAGCAGTATAAAAAATATTGAGATTAGTGGATATCCAGCTATCTCTTTTGAGTCACAAACAGAAGGTGAAGAATTTTACCGCCCCGCCACCAGAATATTTGTTAGTAGAAATGGAAAAATCTTTGGTATTTTTGAAGATGAGGGGGCTACAAGTGAGGGGGGTCCAGGGAATGACAACGGCGAAACATTTAAAAAATTCTACGAATCTTTCCGCTTCATAGACTAACAACATTTTCCAACTCAGTACACAATGGTGTGTGTCGAGCAGGGCAATGTTGTCTTGTGAAGTTAATCCAGAAAATTTTTCAAAAACACATGTCAATGTTACAATTGCAAAACCGTATGAACAAAAAAACAATCACAATTTTAATCGGACTAACTATACTTGCCGGAGCACTAGCTTTTCTTGTGGGTAAAAAATCAAAAGAAGCGACTCCTGCAAAAGAGATTAAAACAGAGGTTACTGAAAAAATTGAAGGGTGGCAGACATATCGAAATGAAGGTCATAGATTTGATATTAAATATCCACCAGAGTGGATACTGGCAGAGTCTGGACGTGTAGACAACAACAAAACACAATATATCTACAAAACATTTGGCAATGATTTAATGCTTCGTGATTCCTCGAGGAGTGGTACTAGCAAAACTACACAAATATCTGTAGGTCCAGATAAATCACAACTTGGTGGTTTGATTTGGGGTGTTAATATTAACCCTATAAAAGAGAAAGATATTGAACAGATACAGACAATGATAAATTATATTGGGCATAGATTTCCTGATAAAAAGATTATTGAAGAAACGGTATTTATTGATGGTATTAAAGCAAGGCACTTTACTGCAAAAAGTAGTGATCCAGATCACTACTACTCAGAAGTAATTATATTTGAGAATAATGGATTGCTGTATTCCATAGGGTCTAATATCCAAGATGATAGACTGACTGATGCATACAATTCACCGCCCTACCTGTTTAAGACTTTCTACGAATCTTTCCGCTTCATAGACTAACAACATTTTCCAACTCGGTACGCAATAATGTGTATCGAGCAGGGCAATGTTGTCTTGTAAATTAGTTCTTTTGAAAACTAAAGAGAGGTATGAGTGATGAAAATCAGAAATCTTGTTTTGGAAATTTTGAAAAAATGGCTTGCTGTGATAAAATATTTTTAATCATGAACAAAAAAACAATCACAATTTTAATCGGAATAACTATACTTGCCGGAGCACTAGCTTTTATTGTGGGTAAAAAATCAAAAGAAGTGGCTCCTGCAAAAGAGATTAAAACAGAGGTTACTGAAAAAATTGAAGGGTGGCAGACATATCGAAATGAAGAACTTGGGTTTGAGGTGCAGTATCCGGAGGGGTGGTTTGTGAAAGACTATCAAAAAAATAATCCAAAAAGTTCACCATCAATAGGCTTTGATTCTTGGAAAAATAACCCTGACGGGTCTATTTGGAGGATAAATCGGTATAACAGAACAGTGGATAGTGATGAAGATCAGATAGAAAATCTTATTATGCAATATATACGTAATTATGATGAGTCAGCTATTAAGCGTAATGATATCACTTTTAACACCTACTCAGCTACTGAAGTCATTATTGAAAGTGACCGCGGGGTAATTGGCATATCGGTTTATATTACATATAAACAGTATATCTATGTTGTTCATGTTGAGGATTACTCAAATGTTAATCCAGAAGAAATGTCATGGCCGTATGATGAAAGATATGGTCTTTTGAAACAGCTTGGAAACGAATATCCCGAGACATTCCTCAACAGTTTTCGCTTCATAGACTAAACACAACATTTTCCAACTCGGCACGCAATGATGTGTGTCGAGCAGGGCAATGTTGTCTTGTAAATAGTTCTTTTGAAAACTAAAGAGGGGTATGAGTGATGAAAATCAGAATTCTTGTTTTTGCAGTATTCGCGGTAGTTGTGTTTGGTAGTTCCGGCGTTA
>JAHIOZ010000066.1 GCA_018894995.1 Patescibacteria group bacterium
TGGCGACAAGCCTAAATTTTAATTTGATTTCACTTCGTTACATCTTAAAATTTATCTTGTATACCGCCAGCTCTCTTCAAGTCCTCTCCTCGGCACAAAATCTAAAGACCCAAAAGCTATCGCTTTTGGGTCTGAGATTTTGTGCCGAGGAGAGGACTTGAACCTCCATGGATTGCTCCGCTAGCTCCTAAGGCTAGTGCGTCTACCAATTTCGCCACCTCGGCATGTTTATATTTTGTTTTCAATTTCTTTATTTTTTAAAAGGCTAGTGCGTCTTCCTCCTATCACCTGTTCGCCTAAACGGCTCACAACGGTGATTTTCTCGCTTCGCTCAAAACCAGATAAAAAACAAAATTGTTTGTTTTTTATCCTCCTATTTCCTACCTCGCTCCACTCGGTTACGGAAATTTCTTCGCTTCGCTCAGAACCGGATAAAAAGCTTAAACGCTTTTTATCCCTTTATTGTCCTGTCTCGCAAGCTCGACTTGGACAATTTCCTCGCTTCGCTCGGAACCACCTGAAAAGCTCAACCGCTTTTCAGCCAATTTCGTCACCTCGGCATCATTCAATATTTACCGCAGTGTATATAGTATCAAATTGGGGGAAAAATTCAACAACAAAAAATATTTCTTCATTTTATTTTTCTAAATTACGGGAAACTGTGACGGTCGTCACAGTTTCCCGTAATTGTGCTTTTTCTTTTTTTTTGTTTTATACTTAACCAAATCTTTGAAAAGATTTAACGAGAAAATATTTTTTAAAAAAATCTGGATTGCCACGCCTTCGGCTCGCAAAGACGAACTGCCAAAGGCAGTTCGTTAACGAATTTTGCGAAGCAAAATTTATCACTTAATATTTGCTACTTAATACTTACTACTAAATGTATGCTTGGAATATTTGATTCAGGAATTGGAGGGCTTTCGGTGCTGAAAGTTCTGAAAGAAAAAATGCCACAAATTGATGTGGTTTATTTTGGTGATATAAAAAATGCCCCTTACGGAATTAAAACTCAAGAAGAATTAAAAAAACTTACAGCAAAAGGAGTTGAAATTCTCCTCAAAAACGGCGCGGTAAATATTTTAAGTGCTTGCAACAGCATCTCAACTTTTATGATTTTGGATGATTTGAAAGAATTGTCAGAAAAATCTTTTGGAATTGTTGAAATGATAAATCCAACTGTCGAACAATTTGCAAAAAAGTGGGTGTCGGGAGCCCACCAAAATAAAATTATGATTTTTGCCACTCCGGCAACTATTGAGTCAAAAACTTATCAAAATAATTTTAAAAAAGAAGGAATTGAAATTGAAACCTTTGCCATTCCTGACTTGGCGGGAGCTATTGAATTTGGCAGTGAAGAAAAAGAAATTGAAGAAATCGTTGATCGGGCGGTTTCAAAATCTTTAGAAAAAGATTTTGAAACCGCCCTCCTCTGCTGTACCCACTACCCTTTCGTCAAAGATAAATTTGAAAAAGCTTTTGCAAAAAATAACAAAAAAATTTCCATTTTTAATCCCGCCGAAGCGGTAGTCAACAGTGCCATCAAAAAATTTAACCTTAATGTACCGTCGTCTTTGCGAGCTTCGGAACGAAGTGGAGAGGCGTGGCAATCCAGAAAAAACGGAAAAATAAAATTTCTAATCTCCCAAGACTCCCCCACCTTCCGTCAAAAAGTCAAAGAACTTTTCAACGAATTTGAATACTCAATTGAGGTTATTTAAAAAAAATTACTAAGGCTGTTGAACAGCCTTAGTAATGATGAATTTGCTGGGTTGCCACGCATGACACCATTTTTTAGTTTTTTGAAAAACTTTGTTTTTCAAAAAACTAAAAAATGGTGTCATGCTCGCAAAGACGAACTGCCGAAGGCAGTTCGTCCGACGGATTTTAGCGAAGCTAAAATCCATCTTCTCGGAATAAGGTGTGGGGGTTTAGAATTTAGTGTTTAGGATTTAGAATTTTAATTTTTTGTTCCAAAATCAAACTAACTAATACCAAAAAAATCAAGGGATGCCCTATTCAAAACTTTTGATATAATAATCTTATGAACAAAAAATTCACTCATCTCCACACCCACTCCCACTACAGTCTTCTTACTGCCCTGCCGAAAATTCCCGATTTGATTAAAACGGCAAAAGAAAACGAAATGGAAGCATTGGCTCTTACTGATGACGGCAATATGTATGCCACCATTGAATTTTACAAAGCTTGCAGAAAAGCAAAAATAAAACCCATTCTCGGAGTTGATTTTTATGTGTCCGCTCGGACAAGACACGACAAACAACACGGAATAGACAATCGAAGAAGCCGACTGGTAATGCTCGCCAAAAACGAAATCGGCTACAAAAATTTGATTAAACTTGCAAGCATCTCCAATCTTGAAGGTTTCTACTACAAACCAAGAATTGACCGAGAACTTATTGAAAAATACAAAGACGGTCTTATTTGCATTTCTCCTCATTTTTCCGGCGAAATTTCCCAATCACTCAAAGTAAACAGTTTTGAAAAAGCGGAAGAAACCGCCAACTGGTATAAAAATATTTTTGGTGACAATTTATATTTAGAAATAACTCACCACCCTGAAATAGAAGGTCAAATTGAATTGAAAGAAAAAATAATCCAATTTGGGAAAAGAATGAATATCCCTTTGGTGGCGACTCATGATGTTTATTATCTAAAAAAAGAAGATAAAAGAGCGCGGGATATTTTAATGTCTGTTCAAAAATCGGGGGGTGGCGCCTTTGGGGGCGAACACGATGATTTTTCTTTTATCACTCCCAAACAAGCCAACGAATATTTTAAAAACACACCTGAAGCCCTTGATAATGTTCAAAAAATTGTTGATATGTGCAATGTTGAAATTGACACCAACAGTTGGTATTTTCCGGACATTGAAATACCAAAAGGCGAAACCTACGACTCCCAACTTAGAAAAGTAACTTACGAAGGACTTAAAAAAAGAGGTCTTGAAAAAACCAAAGAAATTGAAGACCGCATTGAATATGAACTTGAAATAATTAAAAACAAAGGATATTCTTCTTACTTTTTAATAGTGTCCGATATGATTAACCACGCTCGAAGTGTCGGCATTTACACAAACACAAGAGGTTCGGCAGCCGGCAGTCTTGTGTCTTATTTGAACTTCATTACAAAAGTAAACCCGATAGAATTAAAACTGCCTTTTGAAAGATTTATGAATCCTGGGCGACCAGGAATTCCCGATATAGATGTAGACATCGCCGATATTAGGAGAGATGATGTTATTGATTATTTGAGAGAAAAATACGGAAACAAAGCGGTCGCTCAAATCGGGACTTTCGGTACAATGGCCGCTCGCGGTTCTGTTAGAGATGTAACTCGCGCACTTGGACACCCATATGCCCTCGGCGACCAAATTGCAAAACTTATTCCAATGGGATCTCAAGGATTCCCGATGACAATTGACCGTGCTCTTGAAATGGAAGAAGACTTGAAAAAACTTCACAAAGGAAATAAAGATGTTCAAGAAATAATAAAATATGCCAAAAAAATTGAAGGTTGTGCCAGACACATTTCCACTCATGCCGCCGGTGTCCTTATTTCTCCAACGACAATTGATGATTATTCACCCGTTCAACTTGATAAAGAAGGAAAAATTATTACTCAATATGATATGTACACGGGAGACCGCGATGGTGTGGTCAACTTGCCAAAATTTGATATTTTAGGCATCAAAAATTTATCTATTCTCGCCAATGCGATTGATTTAGCAAAAAAAAGAAAAAGTGCTGAAGTTGATTTGGACAACATAGATCTTAATGATAAAAAAACATATGAAATGCTTGCCCGAGGAGAAACACTCGGAACATTTCAATTAAACGGACACGGGATGACACAATATTTAAAGGAACTTCAACCTAAAAATATTTGGGATATCATGGCAATGGTAGCTTTATATCGTCCGGGACCGATGGCTTTTATTCCTGACTATATTAAAAGAAAAAGAAACCCCGAACTGGTTACTTATCTTCACCCAGAACTAAAAAATATTTTGGAACCAACTTATGGAATTATCATCTATCAAGACGATGTTATGCTTATTGCCGTAAACCTCGCCGGTTATACTTGGGCGGAAGCTGATAAATTCCGAAAAGCGATGGGTAAAAAAATTCCTGAAATGATGCAACAACAAAAAGAAAAATTCTTTTTGGGGTGCACTGAACACGGTGTTGGAGAAAAAATTATCAAAGAATTGTGGGAGACAATTGAAACTTTCGCCGCTTACGGTTTTAACAAAGCTCATTCCGCCAGTTACGGACGAGTGGCTTACGAAACTTCATATATGAAAGCCAACTTCCCCATTGAATATATGACGGCTTTACTTATGGCAGATTCCGGAGACACTGAAAAAGTCGCTGAGATAATTTCCGAATGTAAAAGAATAAATATTCCGGTTCTTTCTCCTGATATAAACGAAAGTTTTACCGACTTCACTATTGTTAATTATGAAGAAGACGGCAAGAAAAAAGAAGCAATTCGTTTTGGACTGCAAACAATTAAAAATTTTGGTGAAGGAATTGCAAATATAATTATTGAGGAGAGAAATAAAAACGGAAAGTTTAAATCTTTGGCTGATTTTTTGGAAAGAATTCAAGACAGAAACCTAAATAAAAAATCACTTGAGGCTTTAACAAAATGCGGAGCGATGGATAAACTCGGCGAAAGAGGTCAAATTTTAGAAAATATGACAGACCTTTTAAATTACAACAAAGAGTGTGCTCAAAAACCGGAAGCGCAAGATTCTTTATTTGGATTGATAGAAAACAACAATCTCTCTCAATTAAAATTAAAAGAAGTCGCTCCGGCGAAAAAAGAAGATATGTTGGCTTGGGAAAAAGAATTACTCGGCTTGTATATTTCAGGACATCCTTTGGACAAATTCAAAATAATTCTCAGTAAAGCAGGGAAAAATATAAATGATACTAGAGAAAAAGGTTTGGAAGGAGCGACCACAGTAATTGCCGGTTTAATTGAAGAAATAAAACCGGTTACAACAAAAAAAGGAGCCAAAATGGCATTCATCCGTTTAACGGATTTTAGCGGGTCAATCGAATCAGTGGCTTTCCCAAAAGTTTTTGAGGAATACAAAAATGAATTGATAGAAGACAGATGTGTAATGCTTAAAGGGAAAATATCAAAAAGAAACGGTGAGGTCAGCATCCTAATCGATGCCGTCAAAAAATTGGAATAAATGAAAAAAACTCTAAACTCTAAATCCTAAACCCCACACCTTTATTTTTATTAAAAATAAAGGTGTGGGGGTAAACAAGCATAAATTACCAAAATTCAAAATAAAAAAAGCCCCGATGTTAAGGGCTTTTAGAGTGAATACTTTTGTTAATGATATACCGAGATAACCCCCGGTAAATCAATCCACCTATCAATTGCATACCTTTCTAAAAAAGTGGCGATGAAAATTTTTTCCTCAGGAGACTCATCCGCAAAAATATACTCAGAATCTATTATCAGAAGATATAAATCCTTAACAACATCAAGTGCTTCTTCCCCCCGCAGATTTGAAAGTTCCTTTTCCAACCTCTCAATCCCATCGTAAGCAATGGCCTTTTCGTATAAAGAAAAACTTTTTTCACCCATAGTCTTTCCTCCTGCAGAAATTAATATTAGGAAATCTTATCTTGTTTAATTATTGACTTTTTATAAAAAAATGTCAATAACTTGAATTATATTGTTTTTTTGATACTATTTAAGAGCAAAGGTTTTTTTAAATTTTTATTTTTAGCTGGGCTTTAAACAACAAAGTATCATTTTGCATTTTGAGATTTAAATTTTGCATTTTTAATATGGCTCTATCGTCTAACGGTTATTGGAATGAAAAGCAAATAGTTTTGCTTTTCATCCGGTTTTTACGAAGCAAAAAATTTCCGTTATTGAGCGGAGCGAAATAGGAAATAGGGTAAGCCTTCGCAGAAGGCGATGTCCTTTATCGAAATATGTAGAAAAATTAAATTACATTATAATACTGAATATGGCTCTATCGTCTAACGGTTAGGACATCGCCTTCTCAAGGCGGAAATTTGGGTTCGATTCCCAGTAGAGTCACTAGACACTAAAGTCAGAGCGTTAGCTCTGACTTTTTTGTGTCTAGCAACTCTACTGGGAATCGAAAGACGGAGGCGGTATACAAGATAAATTTTCTAAGGAAAATTTAGGCTTGTCGCCGAGTCGGGGGAGAAAGTTCTTAACGAAATTAAGTCCCGAAGGGCGAAAATTTTGTTTAGAAACTTGACCCAGATTCCCAGTAGAGTCACTAGACACTAAAGTCAGAGCGTTAGCTCTGACTTTTTGTGTCTAGTAGATGAAATCGTCACCTTTGGTCGAACTCATTTCAAAAAAAATTGAAAACGAAAGAAATGGAAATTAAAAGTATGAATCATATTTTATTTTTTTGTAAATTAACATTTATATAAATTATGAAAAACCAAAAAGGATTTACTCAGATATTTCTACTTATTGCAATAATTTTATAAGACACAAAGTGTTTGCTCATATTGATTTAAAATTTAAACACTCAGATTTTATTTGTGCTTATACTTTACCTGAATCTTTAGATAATTATATTGTGATTACACAAAAACTTAAAAAAGTATTTTTCAAGTTTTGTAACTATTCACAAACTGATTACACTTTTGATAAAATCTTAAAGCAATCAAGATCAGCAATAAAAAAATGAAAAACAAGACTGTGATTATAATTTATAAAAATTTTAAAATTAAAAAACTACAAAATTTTCAAGGACAAAAAAACAAACACAATATAAACAACATTTTAATTTCATTTTATTTTCGTGAAAGAGCCTATTTTATAAATCATAAAATTAAATTGTAATCAACAAACAAACATGCTATATTTCATATTGAAAAATATAGTTCTTTTGGACAACAACGTCCGCAAAAACCTACAATGAGGAGAACCTTAACAGTGGGAGCAAAAAATCACCAACCATGTAGCCATTACCTCGTCAATTCAACTAAACTTTCAAAAACACTCAGTATAGCTTATATTTCACTTGAAAAAGCAAATGTAAGCCTTGAAAATGTTTTGCTCGCCGAACTGACGAGGGAATCAAGTGCCGGCACTTTGGAAATTTTGAAGGAACTCCAAGTTTCTTTAAGTTCACTGTCTGAAGCAAATTCAGTATGTAATAATCTTCATAGCCAAATGGATGAAAAAAATTATTCTGATCCGGATTCTTTATACACAGTAAAACTTGAGGTCTTGGGGGCTTTGTTTGTTTCCGAAGAAATGGTTTCCCAAACGGCTTGGAAAAAAATCAGCGAACTGACCGAGAAGCAAGGTTTTTATTCCATGCTTGGACATTTTCAGAAACAAATTTCTGTTTTGTCACAACAAACAGAAAAAGTCATTCAAAAAATTTCGGCATTGGTTGAAATTGCTGGCACTTCTCAAATTAATCTCGTGTTGGAAGAAAACACTGACGCAAATATCAAAGTTGAGTTTTTCCGGCTTTATACCATTTGGAGTAAATTCAACCAAGAATTTATTGCCTCTGCAGTTCTGTCCACAGAGCTTTGGTATCTTCAAAACAAGTGCGGTTCACTTCTTAATACCAAATCTGCTTTGGAAAAAGCTGTCTAGTTTTTTCAACAAAATTCAAAGACCTTGTGGCGACACGAGGTCTTCTTTAATATATTAAATCAATAAGTTATAATAAACTTATGAAAATAACAGACGTAACACAAAAATATACAGAAAACATTTTAAAAAAAAACGATTTAACTTCTTACGAAAAAAATTCGCCTGAACTTTTTGAACATTATTTTAAATACTGGGCTTTAAAAAACTTTTTCCATAAAACATTAAAAACTGAAAACGAAGTAAAAGAAAAAGTTGATTTAATAAAATCACGGCTGGGTTTTATTGAGCAAAAACTTATCAATTTTGGTTTTGACATATCAGATTTAAAAATAATTTTATTTGTTGGACAAAATTGCACAAACGGTCATGCTTTCAAAAAAGACGGCGAGTTTGTTGTTTGGTTGCCTGTTGAAGCTTACGAGACACCGGAAGAAGTTGATATTTTTGTAATACACGAAATAATTCACGCCTTTCACTACAAACAAAATTTTGATTTCTATTTTAATACAAAAAAAGAAAAGAAAAATGTCGGCAGAGAAATAATTGTTGAAGGTCTGGCCACCTATTTAACATCAAAGATTTTAAATATAAGCGACGAAAAAGCGCTTTGGTCAGATTTTTTAAGTGAAGAAGAATTAAAAAAATGGATCAGTAGTTGTAATCAAAATAAAAAAGAACTGCGTAAATTTGTTTTAGACAATTTTGACTCTTCAAACGAAGATATTCAAATTTTCTTGGCAAATGATTCTAATGATATTTATAAATATAGATCTGGTTATTTTGTTGGTTTAGAATTGATAAAAAGTATTGTTAAAAACAATAATATCCCCGACAAAGATTTACTCTCTTTAGATAGAAAAAATTTTGAAAAGAAAATCAAACAAGAATTAAACAGATAAAATAACATTTTGCTATTTTTATAAAGCTATAAAAAAACCCCACATGTAGTGGGGTTTTGCGAGCTGAAAATTCAACTCAAACTAACTCAACTCAAAGGAATTACCCTGACATTTGCAAGACCAGCTTTTAAAAAGCCTAGTTTCTTTGCAAGAGCTTTGGAACAATCTATGTCCCTTGTGTATTCTCCGTCTTCTTCAACATAAGGGCCTCTGTCCTCAACTTTTGCCACAGCCGTCTTAAGGTTATCAAGATTTATAATCAAAACTTTAGTTCCAAGTGGCAACTCACGATGAGCGACAACCTTTGAATTATTTTGGTTATAAATTTTACCATTTGCCATTTTCTTGCCATGAAAGCCGGGACCATACCACGAAGCAACTCCTTTCTCCGGTTTCAAATTTTGTTCCGGAATTAAAAGAATTTGATCGGGATGAATCAAAGTATGATCTGGAGAAAAACTATTTATTTTCCTTATGTCTTCAATATGCACAGCATATTTTAAAGACAAGGAAAAAAGAGTATCCCCTTTTTTTACTTTGTGTTTTTCTTGGGAATAATTTGATTTTAATTGGGCGTGTTTTAATTTTGGTTCCGTAGAATTATTTTCAGTTGAATGGTAATAAGTTACCATCAAAATTAATACAAAA
>JAHIOZ010000067.1 GCA_018894995.1 Patescibacteria group bacterium
CAAACAAATCACCGTCACCTTTTCATAATTTTTGGCAAACTCCAAAATCCACCCGTGAAAAAATCCGAGAATATCATCGTTTATGTCAACCTTTTGTGTAACTATTAAAATATTTTGTTGCATTGACTTTTTTTCTTGATAGTATATTATATTAGTAATCACCAACGGAAAAGCTCACCCTACAAGGTATCGTCCTTGTGGGGTCTTTTCTTTTTATTTTTTATCATTTTTTCCTCGCCCGCCACAGCAAGGCTAAGCTAAATATCTAATCTATTCTTAATGAACCTTCTCCCGAATCCTGTTTTAAAATACTTTTCTCTATTTATAGCATTTTCTTTATTTAAACAAGCCTCATAATATACCAATATAATCGGGAGGCGGTTTTTGGTTGACAAGACAGCCCCTGCTTTATGTTTTTCAACCCGATTTTTCAGATTATTTGTATAGCCGATATACAACTTATCATCTTTATTACTTTTTAATAAATATGTATAAAACATAATTTGTCTTGCTTAGGCGTTGCGGGCGGGCCAATCTCTTATAATTATTCTTTTTTTCTTTGAGTCAACTTCGGCAACGAGTTTTTGTGATTTTTTCCAACCTAAATCTCTGATCCCCTCAATAGGTAAAGTAATATAATAACTTGAGTTACTTTTTGAAAGCTTTCTTATATTTCTTTCTTCTAATTTTTTTCTTGCCATATTTTTATTTATACTATTTTTAAAAAATTAAATACGTATTTAAATACTGTTTTAAATACGTATTTAATTATACACTATTTTTTGAAATTTTCTGAATTGCCACACGATTTTTTGAGCGAAATTTTTTTGTATAAAAAGAACGGTCGTTCTTTTTATACAAAAAAAATTTCGCTCAAAAAATCGTTCACAAAGACGACATCCTATTCAAAACATCGTTCCCAGTCTCTTTTATATTCTCTTAAATAATCTTCTTTATTTTTTATCACTCTGTTTTCAACATCTCTTTTTGCGTTTTCTGACATTGTTTTTAGAATGTTTTTGTTTCCTAAAATATTCTCAAGTTTTTTAACAAAACATTTTTCGTCACCAACTTTACAAACTTCAACGCTCCCCTCTTTCAAAATGTCTTTAACTAAACCAACATCAGTAGTCAAAATTGGGCAACCGGCTACTGCCGACTCTAACAAAGTCATCCCGTAACCTTCATAATTTGAAGTGGCTAAAAACAAATCAGCCGTTTTATAATAGGAAACCAAATCATCGTTCCATTCTTCAAAAACGATATTAGTTTGTAGTGAGTAGTGGGTAGTGAGTAGTTTTAATTTTCGTTCTTGAGAACCGCTACCAATGATGACTAATCCAACTTTTGGATGCTCTTTAACAATTTTTTTCATTACATCAATCGCCATTAAAATATTTTTTTCTTTCTCAAAACGAGAAGCGGTAAAAATAATAAAATCAAATTGAGAGTATTTTTTATGCAGGTCAAATTTTGGTTCAGTATTTTTAATTCTTTCTATATCAACAAAAATAGGTAAAACGGAAATTTTATCTGCTTTTTTCAATTTCCATTTTGTAATAGAGTTTTTTATTCTTTCACTAACAACCCTTACACCATTAGCCTGCATAATCAAAAAAATGGCTAATTGAGACCGAGTCTTATTAAAAACCGATGCCATTTTAAAATGCCAACTCAAAAAATCTGTGTGAATTTGCAAATGTAATTTTGTCTTTTTTGTTTTTGCAATTACCCAACCGACAAATCCGGTTTCAAAAGGATCCTGACAAGTGACAAGAATTTTATTTTTGTCACTTGAATTTCCGAGTCCCAATTTCCAATTTCCAATTATTCCCCGACCGATACGAATCGCGTCAAAAATATAGAAAAATTTATTTTTTGAATTCGTCGGATACAACCAAACATTTGAATTTGACAATCTTGTTACTTGATACTTGCTACTAGATACTCTCGTAGAAGAATTAAAAATTATAATTTTTAATTCTTCTACGAGTCCGCCATACTCCAAAATCCTCTGTCTTACCGCAGAATTTTCCTCAAATATTTTTCTGTCCGTTGATATCATTAAAACTTTCATTGACTTTTTTTGTATATTATATATTATATATGTAATCACTATGAAAAGCGTCGCCAATCGGGTTAGTCCAAAGGTTGGCGCTTTTTATTTTTCCCAATCTCTAAAAAGTGCTTTACATCTAACAAATATTTAATCGATTTTTTCCAACCACAAGCTTTTCGCAATAAAAAAGATGTTCTTTTCTGATTTGGACTCAAAACAAC
>JAHIOZ010000068.1 GCA_018894995.1 Patescibacteria group bacterium
AAATTACAAAAACAAAAAACCCTTGGGAACTTCAACTTTCGTTAAAGTTTCCAAGGGTCAAAGAGACAAAGAGTCCAAGTTCAAAGGACTATTTGCCCAAGATACTGTTGCGAGAAAAAACACAACAACCTAGACGTTTCCACTCTTCGTCACTTGGCTCATCAGCATCAATATACCACCATCCTTCGACTGGGTTCCATTCATGATGCACAACGAAGACCTTCCCATTAAGACCCAAAACAAAACAGTTTTTATTGGAAGGATGAAATGTATTTGTTAATAATAGAGGAAGGTTAATTTGTTCGTCAAACCAA
This sequence comes from Patescibacteria group bacterium, assembly GCA_018894995.1. Classification (GTDB taxonomy): domain Bacteria; phylum Patescibacteriota; class Minisyncoccia; order Phycocordibacterales; family UBA12079; genus UBA12079. The sequence continues at coordinate 315 of JAHIOZ010000068.1, forward strand.
AGACAAAATTCTGTAGCAGTAAAATAAGAGCTCTCGCCGAGATGCTCCCTAATCTTATTAAATGTCGTTTTCTCATTGAAAACAAAATAAGGGGTTTCTCCTAACGCAAACCTTACTGTTTTCTCTGCGACAAATAAAATATTTTCTTTAAAACTTTTTGTGAGGTACAAATTTTCCCGACCTATTAATGTCATAGGGTCAAACATTGTAGGATCGACCAAAACAGTTTTCAGCGTGCCACGGAGCAAATGAAGGCATTGCCAACAAAATTTTTCATTACTTTTTTTTGCAACATCATGCATTTGTTGAGGTGTCATTCCAGCCTCCTCAAAAGCTTTTGTAAAATTAATCGCAAGAACAGCTGGTGAAAAATAGGATTTTTTGGATTTTGTACCCATGGTACTAACCTCCTCTGCTGTGTGACTATCCAAAACGGATATTGTCACTATTAATGAAAATGAACTAATTACAAAACAAGTGTATATTATCGTCAATTTTTTGTCAAACAAAATAAGCGTGGAATTTTTTAAAAAACTTTGTTTTTAAAAAAATTCCACGCTTATTTTGTTGTAAAAACAACACTAAAAGATAAATTATTTTAAAATTGAGTGCAGAGCGGTAGCGAAGCAATCCAGTGTTACAACGAATTTTGCTTTAGCAAAATTTGTTGTCGTCGTTTCTGCGTAGTTCCGCGTCCAGTCTGCGTGAGTCTGCGATAAATTTGAATTAAAAAAATTCAAATTTATATCATTTTCACATCAATGGAAACCCCTGAAGGCAAGCTCAAGTTTGTAAGAGCTTCAATGATTTTTGCAGATGGATTAAGAATGTCAATCAATCTTCTGTGAACTCTCATTTCAAACTGTTCTCTGGCGTCTTTGTGAACAAAAGTTGACCTGTTAACTGTGTATTTCTTAATCTCTGTTGGCAACGGAATAGGTCCACTGACTTGAGCGTCAAACCTAAGTGCAGTATCCATAATCTGTTTTATAGATGAATCAAGGATTTTATGCTCGTAAGCAAAAACCCTAATTCTAAGTTTTTGAGCAATTTCTGTTTTTTTCGTTTTTGTTTCTTTTGTAACCATAATATTAAGCGAGTATAAATTTTTAATTTTTAATTTAAAATTTTTAAACAATTTTTAATGAAATAATTTTTAAAACACGACGACGAAAATTTACTTTAGCAAATTTTCGTAAAGTTTAAAAATTAAAAATTAGAATTTATTTAAAAATTAAAAATTTAAAATTACAAAATTATACAGTTATATCAATTTGCTATTTTTACGCCCTAATGAAAAGACGCAAAATAGCAAATCAATAATTTAATCAGATTTAGGCTGTGATTTTTGTAACAACACCAGCCCCAACCGTCCTACCTCCTTCACGAATAGCAAATTTTTGCTGTTCCTCAAGAGCAATCGGTGATTGTAATTTAACTTTGAATGTTGCTGTATCTCCCGGCATAACCATTTCTACACCTTCAGCCAAAGTAACTTCTCCTGTAACATCAGTTGTTCTAATGTAAAACTGAGGTTTGTATCCTGTAAAGAATGGGGTATGTCGTCCACCTTCCTCTTTCTTTAGAATCAAAACTTCCGCATCAAATTCTGTGTGAGGAGTAACTGTTCCCGGTTTTGCAAGAACTTGTCCTCTGTGAATTTCTTCTTTTTTAATTCCTCTCAAAAGAACACCCGCATTGTCTCCGGCTTGTCCTTGAGAAAGAGATTTATTAAACATCTCAATACCTGTGACTGTTGTTTTTGCAGTATTTTTAATACCGACAATTTCAACTTCTTCTCCCACTTTAACAACTCCTCTTTCAATTTTACCGGTACATACGGTACCTCGTCCTTCAATTGAGAAAATGTCTTCAATAGGCATCAAGAAAGGTTTAGCGATATCTCTTTCAGGAACAGGGATATATTCATCCAATTGTTTTACCAATTCAAGAATAGGTTTTGCCCATTCGTCATCCACTGATGCAACTTCAAGAGCTTTAACGGCGGAACCTTTAACGAAAGGTGTATTTTTACCGTCAAATCCATACTGGGTCAACATATCTCTAACTTCCTCTTCAACAAGCTCTATCATTTCGGGATCATCAACAAGGTCAGTTTTGTTCAAAAATACAATAATTTTCGGTACACCAACTTGAAATGCCAAAAGGATGTGTTCCCTTGTTTGAGGCATTGCACCGTCGTTGGCTGCGACTACAAGAATAGCACCATCCATTTGTGCGGCACCGGTAATCATATTTTTAATGTAGTCTGCGTGTCCTGGTGCATCAATGTGAGCATAGTGACGAGCTGCAGTTTCATACTCGTTGTGTGAAAGAGAAATTGTGATACCTCTTTCTTTTTCTTCCGGAGCTTTGTCAATTTCATCAATGCCTCTCAATTTAACTTTGAAACCGGCTAAATTAAGAACATGAAGAATCGCCGCGGTAAGAGTTGTCTTTCCGTGGTCTACGTGACCGATAGTTCCCACATTTACATGGGGTTTGTCTCTATTAAATGCTTCTGCCATAGTTTTATTTATAGGGTATAGCGTTTAGCATTTAGGGTGTAGTAAATTTTAAAAAATTAATTTTTTAAAATTTGACGAATTTTACCTTTGATAAAATTCTTTTACTATACGCTATACGCTCTACACTATACGCTCAGATTAATGATTAATAATAACTTTAACACCATAAAGATAAAAAAATATCCACAAGTGATTAAATACGAAAAAAACGCAAACAGCGTTACCCCACTATCATAGCAAAAAGTTAACAATAGTCAAGAATTATTTTTGCAAATCCTGAATAAAAACTCTCCTATCCGAAAATGGGCTATTTACCCAAAAATATTTTGAAGCCATACAAAATCAAAAGGAAACTGAGTGCCTCAAAAAAATGTACCGCAAGCTCAATGAAACCAAAATAAGAACCGAAGAATTGAAGTAAAAATTTTTCCAATATGCGAGCAAAACCAAAAACAAGCGCTCCCCAACCGATTAACTTGAAACTTTTACCTATTAAACCCTCGTATCCTGTAAGGATAATGAACAACCAAATGGATGAGGCAACAAGAGTCGAAAAGAAAACCAAATCCATAATTGTCGAAAAAGATATTTCCATAATATATAAATAATTATTTTTTAATAAACATTCTAAAACCTATTTTTAATAATAGAAGAAACTACTGCAAAAATGATGTGACCATTTGTGCATTTCCTTACCTAATATAATACCACAGAATAAAATTATAGAAATCAATTTTTGGGGAAAGAGCTGAGATTAGTTTTTAGTTGCGTCGTTGCTTTAAATTGCTCTTTTTTCATCTTTTGAACAATTTAAAGAGTTTTTAGTTTTTAGAAAAAAATTTATTTTTTTGGTTTTTATTTACGATCGTAAATAAAAACCAAAATTTACAATTTGCAACTGACAGCCGCGACAACTTATAACTTTTTAATTCCGATTTTTTTAAAACGACGACGGACGAATTTTGCGAAGCAAAATTCGTCCCTTAATTCTTATAATGTTCCCTAATTCTAAAAATAATCGAAGCAAGAAAATAAAAAACAAAAAAACCGCTTAAGCGGTTTTTTTGTTTTTTATTTTCTTGCTTCGATTATTTCTTTCGCCACATTCTGCGGAACAACCGCATAATGGTCAAACTCCATTGATGCCGATGCTCTCCCTTCTGTCATAGACCTCAGGGTAGTTGTATAACCAAACATTTCTGACAAAGGAACCATCGCATTAACAACTCTCATCTCATTTCTTTCTTCCATTCCTTCAACTTGTCCTCGTTTTGAGCTCAAATTTCCGGTAACATCTCCCATAAATTTTTCAGGAGTAACCACTTCAACTTTCATAATCGGTTCCAAAATAACCGGAGTGGCTTTTCTGGCAGCTTCTTGAAAAGCTTGAGAAGCGGCGATTTTGAAAGCGATTTCTGATGAGTCTACCTCGTGATAAGTACCGTCATACAACTCAGTTGAAATATCCACCATTTTGTATCCTGCCACAACTCCCCTTTCCATTCCTTCTTTGATACCTTTCTCAACCGCCGGAATATATTCATTCGGGATAACACCTCCTTTAATGCTGTTAACAAATTCAATTCCTCCTTCTGACCTCTTGGTATTTTTAGGAAGATTTTTTTCTTCTTCTTCGGTAAGTTTTTCAAGCGGTTTGACCCTGATTTTAACATGGCCATATTGACCTTTACCGCCTGACTGTTTAATATATTTGACTTCCGCTTCCGATGGATTTTGAATTGTTTCTCTGTAAGCCACTTGTGGTTTCCCAATATTGGCTTCAACACCGAATTCTCTTTTCATTCTGTCCACCAAAACTTCCAAGTGAAGTTCTCCCATTCCTGAAATAATTGTTTCCATTGTTTCGCTGTCAGTTCCCACTGTAAATGTTGGGTCTTCGTCCGAGAGTTTTTTCAAAGCGATTCCCATTTTTTCTTGGTCGGCTTTTGTCTTAGGTTCAATTCTAACAGAAACCACAGGTTTCATAAATTCAATTTTTTCCAAAATTATCGGGTGATCCTCGTCACATAAAGTGTCTGAAGTTCTTGTGTCCTTCAAACCAATCGCGGCTGCGATTTCACCGGCATAAACCTTTTTAACTTCTTCTCTATCATTGGCATGCATTCTCAAAATTCTCCCCAGTCTCTCTTTTTTACCGGTAGTTGAATTATAAACATAAGTGCCTGACTCAATTGTTCCGGAATAAACTCTGAAAAATGCCAATTGTCCAACAAACGGGTCGGTCTGCAATTTGAAAGCTAAAGCAGAAAAAGGTTCATCGTCTGAAGCTTTTCTGACAATTTCTTCATCTGTATTAGGGTCAATTCCTTTAATTGGAGGAATATCCAAAGGCGAAGGAAGGTAATCAACAACAGCATCAAGCATTTTTTGCACTCCTTTGTTTTTCAAAGCGGAGCCTGTGAAAACAGGAATTGTTTTAAGAGAAATTACTCCTTTTCTTAAAGCGGATTTTAATTTATCAATTGGGATTTCTTTTCCTTCCAAATAATCGTTCATCAATTCTTCGTCGTTTTCTACGATTTTTTCAATAAATTCACTTCTGTATTTTTCAGCTTCGGCTTTCATATTTTCGGGAATTTCAGCTTCTCTGACATCAGTTCCCATATTTCCTTCAAAATAATAAGCTTTCATTGTAAGAAGGTCGATAACTCCTTCGTGATTTGATTCTTCACCTATCGGAAGTTGAGCCCTAATCGCATTTTTTGTAAGTCTGTTTATAATGGATTTAAAAGACCGGTCAAAAGAAGCTCCTGTTCTGTCCAGTTTATTGATGAAACAAATTCGCGGAACTTTGTATTTGTCAGCTTGTCTCCAAACAGTTTCTGATTGGGATTCAACTCCCGCCACACCGTCAAAAACAACAACTCCTCCGTCAAGCACTTTCAAAGACCGCTCCACTTCAGCGGTAAAGTCAACGTGTCCAGGGGTATCAATAATATTAAAACGATGTTTGTAACTTAAATCGCCACCGGCATAAGTCGGAGTCCAGAAAGTCGTAACAGCCGCGGAAGTAATTGTGATACCTCTTTCTCTTTCCTGTTCCATCCAGTCCATCGTGGCTTCACCTTCGTGAACCTCTCCGATTTTGTGTGAAAGCCCTGTGTAAAACAGAATTCTTTCTGAAACAGTGGTTTTACCCGCATCAATGTGGGCAATAATTCCGATATTTCGAACTTTTTCTAAAGGGTAATCTCTCATATTTTTCTTATGAGCAAAGCCCGAACAAATTTTGAAAAAATTTGTTCGGGCGAGCGGATTAGAAAAATATGACCCTGTTAAATCAAATTTCGTAGAAATTTGATTCTTTTGATTTTTTTCCAAAAAAATCAAAAGATATTTAACATGGGGTCACTTCCTAACCCACACGCTCGAATTTATAATTTTAAATTTTTAATGATTAATTTTAAATTTTTAAAAAACGACGAACAGCTTCGCTGTTCGTCGTTTTTGCGAACGAAGTAAAGCAATTCTGTCCGATAAAAAAATAAAGTCTATACGACTTTTTGATAGTCCATATAATATACCAAAAATTTTACAAAAGCAATTTAATTTTTGCAAATATCAAAGCAAAATAGAAATGTCATACCTGCCGGCAAAATAGAAATGTCATAGTATGGCAAATTCGGGCAAAATTTTGCAAAAATTAAATTGCTTTTGTAAAATTTAAATTTCTAAATTCTAAGTTCTAATTTCTAAACCTATATACCTTTGTTTTTGTAAAAACAAAGGTATGGGGGACATACCAAATTTCTCTCCTTCACTTCGTTGCAAATGGCAAGCAATTTTCATTTACGACGAATTTTGCTTCGCAAAATTCGTCATTCTAAAAACTAAAAACTCTTTAAATTTTGAAAAATTTAAAGCAACGACGAAACTAAAAACTTTTAAAGTATTCGGATTATATTTTCCTAAAAACAAAACCCGTGAATTTCCTTACGGAAATTCACGGGTTAAGGGCTAAGGATCCAAAAGAATTGAGGATCCCAGTCCTGAGAGCTACTTGCGAATACGAAGGCCGGCAAACCACCAACCGTCGCGCCAGGCATTAACGTGCCGGACAACAATCACATGCCGCTCAACGTCCCAACGGTAGAAAGTGGCATAACACCACTTACCACTGGAATCTTTCCAGTGGGTGCAATTGGAGTGTTCGTCGGCAAAAGCCGGGTCGCCCCGATTGACCGCTGACAATGAATACGGATCAGCATGAACGAAGCCTTGGCGCTCATACTCTTTCTCCAAATCGTCGTCGGATATAAAACATCCGTGTTTGAAGAAAATGACCTCAACTTCGTCACCTTTGCCCCTCGGCATACAGGCGACAACATCCGAATTAACATATTGCTTTCGACCGGTTTCATCTAATATTTGTTGGGGTGTCAGTGAACGGTCAACCCTGACAAAAAAAGAAATTGTTCCGTCGTCGTTGTTGACTCGACGGAATTTCTTTTTACCGCAAATCTTTCGAAACTCATCTCGGTCAATTTCCGAGACATTTGAGTCTCGCAAATCTGTGAGAAAAGGAAAAACATCCTGTAATTGTTGCGTTGGGGTTTTCTCAAAAAGCTCTATCAATTTTCTCATCTGTCCCGGGGTTGCCATAGCAAGTCCTCCTTTGTGTGGTCACCGTTAGGTGGCACAATTTTTGTTTTAGACAATTTCCAAATAATCTTGAAAACCGTCCTTATAAAACTACAAATTCCACAATAAATATATCACAACTGTCAAAAAAAAGTAAAGGGCTGAGGAGTTTATAAAGCTTATAAAATTGAAAGTTTTTAAAGTAAAACAAAATTTACCCAGTAATAAAAAAGTGGAATTAATTCAACGCCAAATCTCTCAAATATCCGGAAACGGAGGTAAATCCTTTTTCAATTGCTTTTTGTTCTATTTTCTTTTTGTCTTGTTGTGAAATTCTAAATCGAATAATTTCTGATTGTTTTTTCTTGTATTCCTTTTCAGCCATAATCAAATTTGGCAAATCAATTAAAAGATTAGGCACATCTTCAGCTAAAAATTCTTGAGATATTTTTGCTTCCGGACATTCAACAAAAATAACCCCGTCTTTTCTTTTTTCTAACGAGTATAAATATTTTGCATTGTTTAAAGTAATATAACTTTTTATTTTTTTCATATTAATTTTTTTATATAATTGTGACTATATTACAAGTGGGTAATTTTATTTTTTATAACCTACAAATACGACGGAACAATACGCTGGATTGCCGCGGATTTTTTGAAAGAATTTTTTAAATGAAATTTGCTTTGCAAATTTCATTTAAAAAATTCTTTCAAAAAATCCTCGCAAAGACGACACGAGGTGTTTAAAAATTAGAAATTAAAGTTAATGCTGGGTTAAAAATTATAAAATTAAAAATTGTTTTTCTACACCCTACACCCTAAACGCTATACCCTAAAACTTACTCAATTAATTTCAAAAACTCTTCCTCACTCAAAACTTTCACCCCTAATTCAACCGCTTTGTCATACTTTGACCCGGGATTTTCTCCCGCTACCACAAAATCCACCGCTTTTGAAACGGAACTTGAAATCTCTCCTCCCAAAGCGCGAATTTTATTTTTCGCTTCGTCACGCCCCATAGCCTCCATAGTTCCGGTTAAAACAAATTTCTTTCCTTTCAATTTTAATTTGTGGGGTGTCGGGAGCCCACTTTTTTTTATTTTTATTTGTTGGAGGAGTTTTTCAATGAGGTGTTGGTTGTTTTTATTTCGAAACCAATCATAGACCGATTTTGCCACCACATCACCAATGCCGTAAACTCCATTTAATTCTTCAAAACCGGCTTTTTGAATTTTTTCCAACGAACCAAAATGATTAGTTAAATCAATGGTTGTTTCCTCTCCCACCTGATCAATTGAAAGCCCAACCAAAAATTTTGGCAATTCAATTTCCCGAGCTTTCTCAATGGCATCCAATAAATTATCAACTGACTTTTCAGCAAACCTCGGCAAAAGCAACAAATCCCCTTTTTTTAAAGAAAAAATGTCATCATAGGAAGAAATTAAATTTTCTTCCAACAAAACATCAATGATACTCGGACCCAAACCGTCAATATCAAAAGATTTTTTAGAAACAAAATAATGAAATTTTCTCTTTTGTTGTTCAAAAGAATTTTTATTAACACACCGATAAGCCACTTGCCCCGGAATTTTTTCAATCTTACCATCACCCCCGCAAGCTTCAACAAACTCGGGATACCTGAATTCTTTTTCTTTCCCAGTTCTCATTTCTTTCAAAACGGAAACAATTTGCGGAATAACATCACCGGCTTTTTGCAAAACAACGGTATCGCCTATTTTAACCCCCAATCTTTTAATTTCATCTTCGTTGTGCAAAGTTGACCTCGAAACAACCGAACCCGCCACCGAAACCGGTTTCAAATGAGCCACCGGAGTTAAAACCCCGGTTCTTCCGACTTGCAAAACAATGTCTTCAACAACGGTAGCCACTTGTTCAGCCGGAAATTTAAAAGCTATCGCATACCGAGGAGCTTTTCCTGTATAGCCCAATTTGTCTTGCAAATCTTTTTCGTTCACTTTCACCACAACCCCGTCAATCCAATAATCTTCTTTGTCTTTTTTCTTTTGCCATTCTTTCCAAAAAGAAATTACCTCATTAATATCCCAACAATGTTTAAAATATTTATTCACTTTAAATCCCAAATTTCTCAACATCTCCAATTCTTCAAATTGATTACTTGGAACTCCGAGTTCCAAGTTGGCGATGTCGTAAATGAAACAATCGAGTTTTCTTTGTGCCACAATTTTTGGGTCAAGCTGGCGAATAGTTCCCGCTGCCATATTTCTAGGATTGGCAAAAAGAGCTTCTTCTTTTTTCTCTCTTTCTTTATTTATTTTTGCAAAAATGCTTTTTGCAATCCAAATTTCACCCTCAACAATTATATTGACATCTTTATTCAATTTAAGCGGGATTGATTCTATTGTCTTGATATTATTTATCACATCTTCTCCAACCTTTCCATCGCCTCTGGTAGCAGCTGTTTTCAAAATACCCTTTTCATATTCCAAAACTATTTTCAAACCGTCAATCTTTAATTCGCAAGTATAAGTTAACTTAGAAACCCGGTTTCCAAGTTGTTTTTCCTTTGAAAGAAATCTTTTTACTCGAGTGTCAAAATCGGTTATGTCGTCTTCGGTAAAGGCATCATTAAAAGACCATTGGGAAACTTTGTGTTTTATTTTCTTGAATTCATCCAAAGGTTTGCCTTCCACTCTCTGGCTGGGAGAATCAGAAGTGATTAATTCCGGATATTGTTGCTCAATTTTAAAAAGCTCATCCTTGAGCGAATCCAAAGCTTCTTCCGAAATTTCCTGTTTATCCAAGATATGGTAAAGATAACGATGGTGATTGATCGTCTCTTTTAATTTATTTAATCTTTCTGTGATTTCTTTGGAGGGGTTCATAATATTAAAAAGTTTTTAGTTATATATAATCCGAATGCTACAAATTATATACGAATAACCCAAAAAAACGAATACGAATGAAATGATTCGAGTGATAAAAATTTTTAATTTTGTAATTTTTAAATAATTTTTAATGACCAAATTTTTAAACACCGCGACGACGAATTTTGCTTCGCAAAATTCGTCGTGTTTTAAAAATTAAAAATTAGGATTTATTTAAAAAATTAAAAATTACAAAATTAAAAATTTTATCGAAAACATAAATCTCAAATCTACAATCTCTGCTATCACTATAGTTATTTTAAAGTTATTACAAACTAATACATAGCTCTCAACCCTCTCTCAACTCTTCTTAAATTTGTGACATCGCAAGTATTATAACCGCGAGATTCAATTATTGTATTTATTGTCCCCGCAGGGGCATTTTTCATTATTTTCACTATGGCGCAATCATCTCTGTTTGGATCACTGGGAAATATATCTACTTGAAAAATGGTTTCTGCGCTGGTAACGTCTATTTTATTCCAAACCCAGCCCGGGTTTGTAACAACATTTTGTTCCAAGCAAGAAATATTGGCCGGCGCGGGACCTGAACCGGTGGAAGTTGCAAAAGTATTTTTTGAATCCCAATACATAGCGCATTCAATACCACTGTCAGCGGCATAAAAAGCATATTGCGATTCTCTTCCTCCGGAAGAAAGCTTTATTTCCTTTAATGAAATATTAAAAATAAACGCCCCGATAATCAAAAAGAGTGATCCTAATAATGTCGCAATGAGAATAACGAAGCCTTTATTTTTTTTTATTTTATTAATTTTATTCATATAAATATTATTACGGACTCGGGTCAAATATACTGTCTTTAACAATGATATTTTTTACCCCATTATCCCATAAAATTTCTACTGTCACTAATAATTCATCTGGGTTTGCCACCCCTTCTGTGACAGTTATTTTTCTCCGAAAATCAGTTTCTGTCCACGAGCCGTCATAACCATACAAACCTTCTGGTGATTTATGCAACAAGTCGCAAGGTCCTCCACAAGCATTAGTAGAGGCATCGGTAGTGTCAATTCTGCAAGGGCCTGGATCACATGGATTTAAGCCAAAATCAAAACTTCTTGAATCCAAAATATTTGTAATTGTTTTATTTTTTATAAATTCAACCGCATCTTGAGCCAAATAAAAAGCGGTGATTTGATTTTTGGATAATCTGGTTGACTTTAAACCTTGCTGGCTTAAACTCATTGGACCGGCTATTGAAACAAGCAAAATGGTTATTGCCACTAAAGTTTCAACCAAAGTAAACCCTCGATTACTTTTCAAACTCACACCAGAATTCTTTGGTGTGGAGATAAATTCTTTTTTTCTTTTATTTTTTAATAAAAACATAATTATTTTATATTTACTTTGAATTACGAATCAAGTTTCCTTTGAGAGACTGTGGTATACAAACCAAAATCAACACTTTCTGATACCTTGGTGCCTGTTGTGTGAGCCTGAACCGTTATCGCAACTCTAGGTTGTGTATTATCACCAACAGTAGCCCCAAGCACATAAAATTTTAAATTGGTAATGGAAATATCTTGAGCAATTATTGAGGAAAAAGCTGAGCCGTCAACTGATTTTTCTATACTCTCGCTAACATTGTTAAATCTGTAAATAATATCCTCCCCTGAACTTGATACAAAGTAAATAATGTCGTCGCCCGCAACACAATCTCCCCCGGTAACAGACCCGCAATTATAATCATACCCTGTTCTGATATCTCTGGACATACTTTCTATTCCTAAATTAACATTGTTTATAACCACCTTAAAAGATTGAGATTTTCTATTCGCACTCATTATACTTAAAAGAGACCCCATTCCTATTGTCATCACGACACTGAATAATGCTACGGAAACAATCATTTCGACTAACAAAAAACCTTTACTGGTTGGTAGTGGGTAGTAAGCGGTGAGTAGTGATGAAAATTTGCTTCCTAAACCGAAACTTTGTTTTGGTCGGCCTAAACCCTTTTGGGTCGACCGAGGGACGAATAATTTTACAAATTGTTTTAGTCGCAAATTTTTGTTTTTTTTATTTTTTAAAATCATTTTAATTTAATCTATTTTAATTCCCGACAGAAATTTGCCCTGTGGAAGTAACTGTGATTTTTTTATCTATAACACTGGATTTTGGGGAACTCACAATAATTATTCCTTCTCCGCAACCACTATTGGTGGCGACACCTCCACATTCAGCAGGATTGTCTGTTTTTATATAAGCATCAGGGTTTGGTCTGGAAAAAGAAATTGTCAATTCAGTGGCACTCAAAGCACAAGCACTATCAAGACATAAATTTGTTATACTATTGCCTTGGGTAATATTGTAAATATCTAGTAACTCTGATACTCCGTCGTAAAAACGATTTCTATTGAGGTCAGCAAAAAAAATGAAACTTGTCGGACTAGCCATATCAAAATAAACACCATACCCAGTATCAAAGGTTCCCACACCGATATTTGCTTCTCTCACATTTAACCCAAAAAATTGAGCTTCTCTGACAGTTAAAGCCACCTCATAAGCCAAACTTTCTAAAGTAAAAGCTCCACTAAAATGTGAATGGTTATACAAAACTGACGAAGTTATCATAAGAACTATTCCGACGACAACTATTAGCTCAACGAGAGAAAAACCTTTGTTAGTTGGTAGTGGGTAGTGGGTAGTGGGTAGTGACAAAAATTTGCTTCGCAAATTTTTGTTTTTTTCATTTGTTGTAGTATTTGTCATTTTATTATTCACTTTTATCATTACCTAATATGGTTATAAGTTTATTTAACATTTTCATAACTTCACTTAAAATGTTATCAATTTCAATAAACTCTTGCTCATCAACCAATAATAACTTCTTTGATATTTTTATCTGTGTTTCCAATTCTGCACCTGAACCAAAAGAATTAAACAGAAAATGTCTAAAATCTTTTTTTGTTCCCCTTCTGCTTCCTTCTGCAATATTTGAAGGGATAGATACGGCACATCTTTTTATTTGAGATGACAGTCCGTATGTTTCTTCCTTCGGAAATTTTTTGGTTAATTTATAAATCAAAACAACCAAGTCAATTGATTTTTGCCAAACTGTCAAATCTTCATAAGATTTTATTTTCATACTAAATTTCTACTCACTACCAACTACTCACTACCAACTTAATTCCCAAAATATCCCAACCAAAAAAGAAAATTAGAACCATTCCGAGGATGAGAAAAGGGGCAAAAGGAATTTCACTCTTAATTGTAAAATGTTTTTTAAGAAAAAACAATGTATTAACTTTGGATAACAAAACCAGCAAAATGCCAAAGACCGCCCCGATCCAAAAAGCCAAAATAATTGAAGACACTCCGTCAATCAATCCCATGAACCAACCAATTCCTAAAGCTAACTTTGCATCACCAAAACCAATCCATTTCCCTTGAGAAATCAACCACAAAAGAGCAAACGGGGTAGCTAAAATAGGTCCCGCCAAAAGATTAGTCCATGTTATTTCACCCAATACCCCAAACAATAAACCAATAAAAGAAACACCGACAAAAAGAAAAACCAAAACATCGGGAATTATTTTGTGATGAATATCATAAACGGTTATTGCAATTAAAATACTGAAAACAACCCAAAGGTAAATTAAATGAGGGTATAGGGTATAGGGTATAGGGTATAGGGACGCAAATTCGCTTTGCGAATTTGCGTTAAAAATTAAAAATTGGTAATTAAAAATCAGTAGAAATATTGATGCGGTTAATATTTCTACAACGGGGTATTGCCAAGAAATTTTATTTCCACACTGTCGACATTTTCCTTTTTGCAACAAAAAACTGAAAACCGGAATCAATTCAAACCATCTTAATTTTTTTCCGCAAGACATACACCCTGAACGACCGAATAATGATTTTTCACCAATTCTTAAAATAACGACATTGAGAAAACTGCCGATAATGAGCCCGAAGATGAATACGAGAAGTTGAATTGGTAACATAATAAATGTGAAAAATGATATAAATATATGCCGGATAAAAATTTTTAATTTTGTAATTTTTAATTTTGTAAATAATTTTTAATGACAAAATTTTTAAACACCACAACGACGAATTTTGCTTCGCAAAATTCGTCGTGTTTTAAAATTTAAAAATTTAGATTTATTTAAAAATTAAAAATTACAAAATTAAAAATTTATTCGCTATAAGCTACCA
>JAHIOZ010000069.1 GCA_018894995.1 Patescibacteria group bacterium
AAAATTAAGCAAAGTTCCCGGTATTAAAACCCCAAAATTTGAGACAAAAAAGAAAATTAGTTGGTTTGTTTATGTGGTAAAATTATCCGAAAGTTTGGCGGGTAAAAAAAGAGATAAAATTATAAAAGAAATGACAAAGAGGGGGATTCAATGCGGCAATTATTTTCAGGCAATACATTTGCAACCGTTTTGGAAAAAAGAAATCAATAATCAAAACCTAGTATTACCGATAACAGAGGATATCAGTAAAAGAACATTGGCCCTGCCTTTTTATAACCAAATTACGAATAAAGAGATTGATTTTGTGGTCAAAAAACTAAAAGAAATAATAGATGATTAATTTTTTAAGACAAAATAAATACTTCCGTTTTGGATTTTTTATAGCGTTAGATATTGTCGCAATTGTTTTTTCAGTTTGGCTGTCTTTTTTAATAAGGTTTGAGGGCCAGATACCCTCTCAATATTATGTTTTCATCCCGAGGATAATGGTTTTGGCGATTATCTTTTTGCTTCCAATATTTTATTTTTCTAAACTCTATTCTTTTTCCTGGTCTTATGTAAGCACTAGCGAGTTGGTTTCACTTTTTAAAGCTACGACTGCCGCTTTTATATTTTTAGGTATCACGATTTATATTTCAAAATATTTTCCATTTTTTACTAATTTCCCCCGTTCAATACTTTTCATCAGTTATTTTTCAACTTTTATTTTCTGTGGTGGAATTCGTTTTGCCAAAAGAATTTATTTACATCAGTTTAAATCAAAAGTCGGTTTAAAATCCAAAAAATCACTAATAGTTGGAGCAGGAGACGCTGGCGAGCAAATTTTAAGAAGTATTAATGCATCAAAAGATTATTCTTCTTTTCCCGCCGGTTTTGTGGACGACAACCAAACAAAACAAGGCATTATTATTCACGGGCTTAAAGTGTTGGGAAGGATAAGCGATATACCGAAAATAATAGAACAATATAATATAGAAGAATTAATCGTGGCCCTACCTTCGGCCGGCAGAGAAACCATAAAAACAGCTGTTGACTTTGCTAGAAAATCAGGTCTCCAAAAGATTAAAATTGTTCCGCCTATCTCTGAAATCGTTGATGGCCGGATTTCACTCAGAGACCTTCGCGAAGTCCAAATTGAAGACCTTTTAAGCCGGGAAAAAATCTCCATAGACCCAAAAGAAATAGAAAACTTTATTAAAGGAAAAACAATATTAATCACGGGTGCTGCCGGTTCTATTGGTTCTGAACTTTCCAAACAAGTAGGCAAGTTTGGTCCTAAATTGTTGATTCTTTTGGATTGGGACGAAACAGGTATTTTTAATATTTCAGAAGAAATAAAATACAGATTCTCTAGTTTGACTATTAAAGCGATTATCGCTGACATTAAAGATAACGATAAAATCAGCCAAATTTTTAAGAAACTTAAACCCGAAATTGTCTTTCATGCTGCCGCCTACAAGCACGTTCCTCTAATGGAGGAAAATCCCGATGAGGCCATAAAAAACAATGTTTTTGGAACAAAAATCCTGGCAGAAACCGTCCTGGCGAATCAAGTTGAAAAATTTATTTTTATCTCTACCGATAAAGCCGTAAATCCCACTTCTGTAATGGGAGCCACCAAAAGAGCAGGCGAGATGATTTGCCAAGCATTAAACCAGAAAAACCATACTAAATTCATTTCAGTCAGATTTGGCAATGTTTTAGATAGCCGCGGCAGCGTAATCCCGACCTTTCGGGAAAGAATTAAAAAAAGAGAACCAATTGAAGTTACTCACCCCGATATGAAAAGATATTTTATGCTGACATCCGAGGCCTGTCTTTTGGTTATGCAGGCAGGCGCTATGGGTCAGGGTGGAGAAGTGTTTGTTTTAGATATGGGAAAACCCATTAAAATTTTAAATTTGGCAAAAGAAATGATAAAATTAGCCGGGTTTGAACCAGATAAAGATATACCGATTGTTTTTACTAAACCCAGGCCTGGAGAAAAATTATTTGAGGAAATTTTAAGCGCCGAAGAAGGAACAACAGCAACGCGGAACCAAAAGATTTTTATGGCAAAGCTTTCTCGGGTTGATTATCCTGCCCTAGAAAAGGTGCTTCAAGATTTAAAATCTATAATATCCGATAAAGAAAAAGTAAAAATAATAGATATTTTAAAAAGAGCCGTACTCACCTACAATCCAAACAATGAGAAATGGTTTTGATGATTTAATATGATTATGATAAAATAACAAATAGTATGAAGTTATTCAAAGTAGAGAAAAAATTGATTTTTACTGTTTGCTTTTCTGTTCTTTTGCTGACGGGAGTTGGAGCTAGCGCCGCAAATTCCAGCGAGTTTTTGAGTTTTAATATAGATTCGTCTTACGACTCAAGCGCTAGAAATACCATAGATACTGTTTTGGTTCGAACAACGGCTAAACTCTACTTCTATTTTGAAAAAAGCTGGTGGGATTCGCAAATGCTTCTAAAGAAGAATGAAATTTTGGGGAATCTCGATCTTTTATCACAAGAGTTTGATAACAAAATATATCCCATTTTAACTTCTGTTTTTGGCCAAGAGTGGAAGCCGGGCATAGACGGGGATGAAAGAATTACGCTTTTGTTTCATTCAATGAAAGAGGGTGCTGGGGGTTATTTTCGCTCAAATGATGAATATTTGAAGATTCAATCGCCGACCTCCAACGAAAGGGAGATGCTTTATCTGTCTGTTCCCAAACTTGATAATCTTAATCGGTTGAAGGTTTTGCTCGCCCATGAATTTGTTCATTTGATAACCTTTAATCAAAAAGAAAAAACCTATGGGAAACAAGAAGAAGTTTGGTTAAATGAATCTAGGGCTGAGTATTCTGCAACACTTTTGGGCTATAACGACAATTACGCAGGCAGTATTCTACAAGAAAGAATGAAAGATTTTTTAGAGAATCCTTCAGACTCTTTAACTGAATGGCGAGAAACCAAATATGACTACGCCGCAATCAACTCCTTCGTTCATTATTTGGTTGAGCATTACGGCATAGAAATTTTAATAGATTCTTTAAAATCAGAATTGGTTGGAATACCAAGTATTAACGAAATATTGCAAAAAAAAGAAGCTAGTGAAGATTTTTCTCAGATATTTACTAACTGGACAATAGCGGTTTGGTTGAATAACTGTGCTTTGGGTAATAATTATTGCTATGTAAACCCCCACCTAAGTAATATCCACATTATACCTAACTTGAATTTCTTGCCGTTTAGTGGGAAAAGTTCTTTGTCTGTCACAAACATTACTAAAAACTGGGCAGGCAACTGGCAGAAGATTTTTGGCGGTAGTGGGAAATTAACTTTGGAATTCAGTAGTTTAAAGGGGCTTAATTTTCAGGTTCCTTATTTGGTTCAAGCTAAGGACGGGAGCGTGTCTTTAAATTTCTTATCTCTTGACGAGAATCAAAAAGGCGAACTTTCACTTTCTAACTTCGGTACCCAAAACACTGCCTTAATCCTTATTCCTTCTTTGCAAACAAAATTATCGGGTTTTAACGGTAATGAATTTACCTATCCTTATACTTTTACTGTTTCAATCTCTGGTGTGCAAACAATCCCGGGACAAAATAATCCGCTTTTACCTCAGGGTTTTATTTTCCAAAAAAATCTCTATTTCGGGATGCTGGATCAGGATGTTGTTTATTTAAAAATTATATTAGCTGCTGAGGGGTGTGTATCCGGCTTGGCAAATACTACTTATTTCGGTCCCAAAACCCTTGAAGCAGTAAAATGTTTTCAAAATAAGTATAAATCAGAAATTTCAGCGGCTGCCGGCTACACCATTAAAGGTACTGGGTTTGTTGGTACGGGTACTAAGGATCGCTTAAATATTTTATTAGGAGAATAGCCGCTATTGACCCTTCACCCATTTAATATGTTTTATGTTTATGTCTTGAGAAGTGAAAAAGATGGGAAATATTACATTGGTTTTACTACAAATCTAAAAAATCGTTTTCAGGAACACCACGATGGAAAAGTTAGGTCCACTTTTTATCGTAGGCCGCTCGAATTAATTTACTACGAATGTTATAAAAACAAAGATATTGCGAAAGCAAGAGAGGGTCAACTAAAAAGTGGTAAGGCA
>JAHIOZ010000070.1 GCA_018894995.1 Patescibacteria group bacterium
CTTTTTTATTTCTATTTTTTTCGGCGTAAAAAGGAAGGTATCGCATCCCAAGTATCTTCGTCTTCTTCTCCACTACTTACATTTCTTTCAACAGTAGTAGTTTTTCTCTCCGGAATTGAATTATTAATTTCTTTTTTTCTCTCTTCTTGAACGTTTTGAGTTTTAGCAATGGCTTGTCTCACAGTATCACCAAAACCGGTTGCAATAACAGTAATTTTAATTTCGTTCTTTTTCAGTTTGTCATCTTTAACTGTTCCAAATTTAACTTTTGCTTCCGGGTCTATTGATTCGGTAATTATTTGAGCGGCGGTTTGAATTTCATCCATTCTCAAATCATCTCCACCGGCGATTGTAAACAAAACTCCTTTAGCTCCGTTGATTGAAACATCAAGTAGGGGAGAACTGATGGCTTTTCTGGCCGCTTCCTCGGCTCTTTTTTCTCCCGTCGCTTTTCCAATTCCCATAAGAGCTGACCCAGAGTTTTCCATAATGGCATTTATATCCGCAAAATCAACATTGATTCTCCCTGGGGAAGTGATAAGGTCTGAAATTCCTTCTACGGCTTCTCTTAAAATTTCGTCACTCATCGCAAAAGCACTGTCCACAGTTGCTCCTTTGGATGCAACACTCAAAATTCTTTCGTTGGGAATTATAATAACAGCATCCACTTCTCTTTGAAGGTCTAAAAGCCCAGATTCTGCCAGTTTCATTCTTTGACTTCCTTCGAAAAAGAAAGGTTTGGTTACTACAGCAACTGTTAGAATTCCTAATTCTTTAGCTGTCTTGGCAATTACAGGGCTGGCTCCGGTTCCGGTTCCTCCTCCTAAACCTCCAGTAATAAATATCATGTCAGCTCCTTTCAAAGCTTCTTGAATTTCTTCTACTGTTTCTTCCGCTGCTCTTTTCCCTAAGTCTGCATTCATCCATGTCCCGAGTCCTCTGGTTAAATTTTTCCCAATATGAATTTTTTTAGTAGCTAAAGAGTGGTGCAAGTCTTGAGCATCTGTGTTTATTACAATAAATTCAACGCGACTTACTTTCGAGTTGATCATATAGTTGGTTGCGTTTTTGCCGGAACCCCCGACACCTATTACTTTGATTCTGGCGAACGCTTCAACTTCTGTATTTATCTTTGGCATAAATATAATAATTAGGCTATTAAAAATTAAAAAAACAAATAGATAAACACGCTCATTTGTGCGGTTGCATTTTAAAGCGATTCGTTTATCAATCTACTTTGGTTTATTAGTCCTAATAATAGCAAAAAAACTGGAAAATCAAAAGAAGTTTTTGTGAGTTTGTTTTTTCGACATATTGAGTCATAATTAAGGCTGTTCAACAGCCTTAAAGAAAAGAAAGAAAAGTTTTTAGCATTCTGGTATTCTGCAGAATACCAGAATGCTGTTTCAAAATTATTTTAGGAATTTACGAAATTATTATGTATAATAATACTAAATTTAATTAAAAATGGAACAAAGATATCAGGTAAAAACAGAAGCTTTTGAAGGACCTTTAGGTTTGTTATTAAACTTAATTGAAAAAAGAAAGCTTTTTATAAATGATGTTTCTTTGGCTCAAATTGCTGATGATTACATCGCATATATAAGGAATGCCAATAATTTTTCAATCAATGACTCTTCGGATTTCATATTTGTTGCTTCAACTTTAATGTTGATTAAATCGAAATCGTTGCTTCCAACTTTAAACTTAACTTTGGAGGAAGAAGCGAGTATTGATGATTTGGAGAAACGATTGAAAATTTATCAAAGAATTCGTGATTTGAGTGTTTTTGTAAACGAGAGATTCGGCAAGCAAATTATTTTTCCCAAAAGTGAAATAAAAAACAAAGAAATTATATTTTCTCCCGATAAACAAATCACAGCACAAAATATTTTCAGTTTGGCGGTTGGAATGATAATGAAATTGCCGAAAAAAGAAATGGTTCCAAAAAGATCCATAAAAAAAATTATAAGTTTGGAGGAAATGATTGACAGACTGACTCAAAGAATAAAAACAAGTATGAAAATGAGCTTCAAAGAATTTTCCGGAATGGGTAAAACGGAAAGGGTAAATGTTGTCGTCAGTTTTTTGGCCATGCTAGAATTGTTTAAACAGGGGATTATTTCGATTAAACAAACCGTTAACTTTGGAGAAATTGATATGGAAAATAAAGATATAAAAGTGCCACATTATTAATTAATTTTTTATCCCGTAACTTTATGTTACCGCATTACAGTATATGGGAGTAAAACAAATTATGAATCTTAGTTCTAAAATTGAATCCATTTTATTTTTTAAAGGAGAGGCTGTTTCAACAAAACAGTTGTCGGATATTTTGGGTGTTGGGAAAGATGAGATAGAAAAAAATTTGGTTTTTTTAAAAGAGCGATTGGATGACACGGGAATTAGACTTGTTGTGAATGAAGATAAAGTTATGTTGGGAACCTCTCCGGAAACTTATGAAATTATTGAGAAGTTGAGAAAAGAGGAATTGTCAAAAGATTTGGGAAAAGCGAGTTTGGAAACATTGTCTATTGTCTTATACAGAGGACCAATCAGAAAATCAGAAATTGACTATATCAGAGGGGTTAATTCCGCAACTATTTTAAGGAGTTTGTTGGTGAGGGGATTAATTGAGAAAAAAAATGATGAAAAAAATCAAAGGAGTTTTCTTTATATTCCAACACTTGAGCTAATTTCATTTTTGGGTATTTCCAGTTTGGAAGAATTGCCGGAGTTTGGAAAAGTGAAAAAAGAAATGGAAATAAAAGAGGAAGAAAAGGTTGGAGATGAAAATGACGAAAACGAAGTTAGTGAGTAGTTGGTAGTGAGTAGGACGACGACAGATCCTGGACTACCACGCTATCGCTCGCAGAGATGAATTTTGCCTTTGGCAAAATTCGTCAACGAAATGCCTTAGGCAGTTCGTCTTCGCGAGCATGACACCATTTTTTAGTTTTTTGAAAAACAAAGTTTTTCAAAAAACTAAAAAATGGTGTCATGCGTGGCGATCCAGCATGGCATCGTCAATTATTGATTTTAATGAGTTTGATGTTTTTTGTAAGTGTAAATAATTATCTAACAATTACCTAACAAAAAATGACGAAAGTTTAAATTTATGTTATTCTACATACTATAGTTAAAAAACTTATGAATTTTAAAGATGATAAAAAAGAAATAATTACCGCTGGTTTGATCCTCGCTGTTTTGTCAGGGATTTTTTTTGTGGCTTTTAATTATTTTAAGAACGATGAAGAAAAAGAAATTTACCCCAATGACACTATAGTTGAGGAATTAAATAACCCTTATAAAGATTTAAGCTTGGAAGCAAAATCAGCTTTTGTTTGGGATCTCCGAGAAGGAAAAGAGCTTTACAGTTTAAACGGGGAAGCTCAGCTTCCACTGGCTTCCATCACAAAATTAATGACAGCTTTGGTTTCTTCTGAAATGGTTCCAATGGGAACTATTCTTACAATTAATAATGAAGACATAAAAGTGGAAGGGGATAGTGGCTTGTTGCTTGGAGAAAAATGGAAATTAAAAGATATTTTAAATTTTACTTTAATGTCATCATCTAACGACGGTGCGCATGCTTTAGCCTCCGTTATTGGTTTTGTCCAGCCTCGGAAAGAAAATAAAACAACAGAAGAAATGTTCGTTGATGCAATGAATGATAAAGCAAAAGAATTGGGCTTGAGCCAGACTTTCTTTTTGAATGAATCTGGGCTTGATTTGAACCGGGGTTTTGGCGGAGCTTATGGTTCAGCTAAAGATGTTGCTATTCTTATGGGTAATATTGTGGAAAATAATCCTGAAATTTTGCAGGCAACTAAATTTTTAAATTTAAATATTGGGTCAGATGAATTTGTTCATTTTGTTGAAAATACAAATAAAATAGTGGAAGTTATTCCGGGAGTTATCGGCTCAAAGACAGGATTGACTGATTTGGCTGGGGGAAATTTGGTGATTGGTTTTGATGTCGGAATTAATCATCCGATTATAATTTCTGTTTTGGGTTCAAGTGCTGAAGGTCGTTTTAGTGATATGGAGAAATTAGTTTGGGCTAGTATGGAAAAGGTAGCACAAAATAGAAATTAAATTTTTTAGATTTTTATCTTTGTGTGAGAAAATAAACGGCGGGATACACTAACCAAAACCCCGCCTTTGTCAACACTTTAAACTTTGGGCTTTTTGCTTTATACTCATATTTATGTTAATGAATGTTCTAAAAATCTTTATTCCTTGGACAACCGCTTTTTTTGTTGGAATTATTATTACTCCTTTTTTAACTCATTATTTATACAAATATAAAATGTGGAAGAAAAAACCGGGCAAAGACGCCGGTTTGGGTGACAACAACGGAACTCCTATCTTTAATGAACTACATAAAGAAAAAGATACCGGAACTCCTCGAATGGGGGGAATTATAATTTGGGGCAGTGTTTTGATAACGACATTTATTTTTTGGCTATTTTCATATTTATTCCCTGATATTTTGACTCAAAAACTTGATTTTATGAGCAGAAATCAAACATGGTTGCCTTTGTTTACTCTTGTCGCAGCTTCTTTGTTGGGCTTGGTGGACGATTTTCTCGTAGTATTCAATAGAGGCGGTTATATGGCGGGAGGAATGCCTTTGAAACTTAGAATTGGTCTTGTTTTGTTGATTGGTTTAATCGGTGGTTGGTGGTTTTATTCTAAATTAGGAGTTTCTTTGGTGGCGGTTCCTTTTAATGGTGTAATGGAATTTGGAATATTATTTATTCCATTTTTTATGTTGGTGATGTTGGCTTTATTTTCGTCCGGTGTGATAGATGGAATTGACGGTTTGTCAGGTGGCATAATGGCGACAATTTTTTCCGCTTATGCCGGTATCGCTTTTTTCCAAAATCAAATTGACTTGGCGGCTTTTTGTGCAGTTATTGTCGGTGGAATTTTGGCGTTTCTTTGGTTTAACATTCCGCCAGCCAGATTTTATATGTCAGAAACGGGAATCTTAGGTCTCACAACAACACTTACTGTTGTGGCATTTCTTACGGGACATGTTTTTATTTTGCCAATCATTGCATTTCCTCTTTTTGCAACAGTTTTGAGTAATATAATTCAAGTTTCTTCCAAAAAATTCAGAGGCAAAAAAGTTTTTTTGGTAGCGCCAATTCATCATCATTTTGAAGCATTAGGTTGGCCGAGTTATAAAGTAACAATGAGATTTTGGATTATTGGGATAGTTTCGGCGATTATTGGCATGATTATCGCCTTAATTGGGTAATAATTCCAAAATTGGCGAAATTCTTTGTCGCCTTCGAAAAAAACTTCCTCACCGTATATCAATCAAATAAGGCTCGGAAGTTTTTTTTCTTATCTCCTCGAATTTCATCCAATTTTGGAATTATTTAGAATCTTTAAAATAATTAACTTCTTCGCATTAAGGGTACGATAGGTTCCTTAATGCGATTTTATTTTTTGTTTTTAAGTTATTAAAATAAAACCAAACAAAGCACAAACGACGAATTTTGCCTTTGGCAAAATTCGTCGTAAATGAAAATTGAAAATTGGTAAACCCCACACATTTATTTTTAATAAAAATAAATGTGTGGGGTTAAATGAAAAGTCACTTTTTTAATTTTATTAAAAAAGTGACTGAATAATTCCATTATCTTCTTTTTTCTCCCAATTGTCAGTATTTAAATCTATTTCAAGTATTTTGTGAGTTATTCTATCTTTATATTTTAGTTTTTTGTGTTCCACTGCATACTCGTAAATTTCTTTTGTAATACGAACATCA
Source organism: Patescibacteria group bacterium (assembly GCA_018894995.1). GTDB lineage: Bacteria > Patescibacteriota > Minisyncoccia > Phycocordibacterales > UBA12079 > UBA12079. The sequence goes on from JAHIOZ010000070.1 coordinate 5,786, forward strand.
TCAAGACAATATTTTTTAATTTTTTCTACTTCCCCCGAATTCCACCATTTAACTGCATCAAGTCCTGCACCGCTTTTGTTTGTTCCCAATGTTGCCTCGGCAACCGTATCAAGTTTAATTCTTTTCCCGAGTGAATTTTTAATTTCTTTGAGAATATCAACACTTTTAATTGAAGTTAAATCTCCGTGGTAATATTTATTTAAAATAGGAATGTCAAAATGATCCGAATTGTAGCCAATAAGCACATCAGCTTTTTCAAGAAAAGGCCAAAGTTTGTCCAATTCATCGTGCATAAAAGTATGGTATTCGTTTGTTTTTGAATCGTGAAGACAAACCAAAGAGACATCCAAATCAACCGCTTCGTTTGAACCGACATCTTGGAAGGTATTTTTGGTTTCTATATCAAAAGTTATTTTTCTCATTGTTTTTTGAGTGTATAGGGTATAGCGTTTAGGGTTGCAGTAATGAATAATTTTTTAATTTTTAATTTTAAAAATTAGACATTTTATTAGAAATTGTAATTTAGAAATTAGAAATTAAATCGAAATTTGAAATTAAAAATTCGAAATTTTAGAAAAAATTTTTTCTCTTGAAATTTCTTCTTGTTTCCCGTCCACCAATCTCTTCAACACAAACTTATCATTTTTCACTTCGTTTTCTCCGATGCAAATTACAAATGGAATTTTCTTTTTGTTAGCCTTTTTGATTTGGTCGCCGATTTTTTTGTAAGAATAATCTATGGCGACATTTAAGTTTTGATTTCGTAAAGCTTGAGCAAGGTCATCGGCAAAATCTGTGAATTTTTCATCTATTATACAAAGATACAAGTTTGTTTCAGGAATATATTCCGGCAAAAGGTCTCTGCTTTTTAAAAATTCAATTGCTGTCATATCACCCATACCAAAACCAACCGCCGGAATTTTTTCTTCTCCGAAAATATCCAATAAATTGTCGTAACGACCACCTCCAAACATTGCGCGATTATTGTCGGGATTTTTGTCAAAAACTTCAAAAACGACACCGGTGTAATAATCAAAACCGCGAACGATAAACGGGTCAAAAACAACATTTGTAATTCCTCTTTTTTTCAATCTTCCAATTATTTCCTGACAAAGTTTAACTTCCGGTTGTTCATCAACTATTTTTTTAATTTCGCCGTTCATCATTGCTTTCATTAAATCTTCACTTTTTCCTTTTCCAAGAAGTTCCTCCATTTTTTTATTGAAATCATCATCGGATATTTTCTTTCCATTCCAACGGTCAATCAGTCTGATAAAATTTCTTTTTTCACCATCACTCAAATCAAATTTTTCCGCCAAAACAGTTCCTATAATTCCGGCATAATTGATTTTTATTTCAAAATCTTTTTCAATTGCGCCGATTTTTAACATTATGTTATAAGCAATTGTGACGGCTTCAATTTCCGCTTCAATTCCTTTTGTTCCAAACATATCAACATTCAGTTGCCAAAATTCACGACCCCTTCCTTTTTGAGGTCTTTCATATCTGAAATTGTTTACAATGGAATACCAACGAAGAGGGAAAGCAAGTTCTCTTTTTTTGCCCGCTACCATTCTGGCAATTGTTGGTGTCATTTCAGGTCGCAAAGTTACATCTCGTCCACCACGGTCTGTGAAAGAATAAGTTTGCTCGTTGATTATTTCTTCGCCACTTTTTGCTTTATATAAATCAGTTGGTTCTAAAATGGAGGCATCATATTCTTCGTAGCCGAAAGCTTCCACGACTTCTCGCATTTTTCTAAAAATATATTTTTGCACAAATTTGTTCTCCGGATAAAAATCCCTGACACCTTTGTACGGTTCTGTTGATATATTATTTTTCATAATGTCATTAAATTCTAACAAAAATAAGTAAATAAAAAAAGCCCCGTTCTTTGTCTAAGGACTGAGGCTTTTTGTTTGTTTCTCGATACCTTACGAAAGTAATGTATCAGGTATTTTACGGTCTCGGACCATATTAAAACAGGTGTATTGTCTGACCTTACCATCGTCACCATTTGATGGTAGATAGTTTGTTGGTGTGGTGTTATATCTGCACCAAGCATCCGCACACCGGCTACAAAATCCTTCAATTTTTTTACCGTTTGCCAAGGCCATCCTTCTGTTTCTTCTATGTCGCTCCAATCTTCTTTTCATTTTTTATCCTCTTTTAAAATTAATCCCCAAAAAACAAGTTGAACTCCCTACCTTTAAATACGAACTTTTGGGAAATTTTTAAA
>JAHIOZ010000071.1 GCA_018894995.1 Patescibacteria group bacterium
AATTTAGAAATTTAACGCCGGATTGCCACGCATGACACCATTTTTTAGTTTTTTGAAAAACTTTGTTTTTCAAAAAACTAAAAAATGGTGTCATGCTCGCAAAGACGAATCCCTCACTACTTATTACTTAATACTTACTACTTATTACTCAATAACTCCTCCCCCCAAACATTCCTCGCCATCATAAATAACCAACGATTGTCCTTTTGATACGGCTTTTTGCGGTTCATCGAAAATAATTGTAATTTCCCCAGTAACCGGAGCACTGTGGATTTTGCAATCCTGCAACGGCTGTCGATATCTGATTCGAGCTTGATATTTTTTATTTAAATCGGGAATTTTTCCGCTAATCCAATTTATATTTTCAATGATAATTTCTTTTTTTTCAAAAATATTTTTCTTTTGAAATTCTTGGGATACCGTTATTGTATTTTTATCAACATCTTTTGAAATGATAAAATATGGTTTGTCATCTGGAGTTTTTTCCGTTATCAAAAATCCGTGCCGTTGTCCGATAGTAAAATAATAAGCTCCTTCGTGTATGCCGATAACTTTTCCTTCTTCATTTAAAATATTTCCTTTTTTCTCCGGCAAAAATCTTTTTAAAAAATCTTTCATCTCAACCATTCCGACAAAACAAAGTCCTTGACTGTCTTTTTTTTCGGCGGTCAACAAATCAAATTTTTTCGCCAATTTTCTGACATCCGGTTTTTTCAAATCTCCAATTGGAAAAAGTACGTGTTTCAATTGATTCTGTTTCAAAGTCCACAAAAAATAACTTTGGTCTTTATTTTTATCCACACCCGCCAATAATTCATATTTTTCATTCTTACATTCTGCAGAATGTAAGAATGTCTTTTTTGAATTTTCAATTTTTAATTTTAAAATCTCATTTTGATTTTTGATTTTTGATTTTTGATTTATTGCGTAGTGTCCCGTCGCAATATAATCCGCTCCGTTATCCAAAGCAAATTTTAAAAATCCTCCAAATTTAATTGACTTGTTACACATCACGTCCGGGTTGGGAGTTCTTCCTTCTTTATATTCTTTAATCATATAATCAAAAACTTCTTTTTTGTATTCTTTTTCCAAATCCAAATCTTTAAATGGAATGTTTAATTTTGCGCAAACTCTCATTGCATCAAGTCGGTCTTCTCTCCAATCGCATTTAACAAATTCGGGTTGCCAAACTTTTATAAAAACTCCCGTTACATCGTAACCTTGTTTTTTTAATAAAGCAGTTGAAACAGACGAATCAACTCCGCCTGATAATCCAACGAATACTTTTTTGCCTGACCCATTAAACACCTTGGTTTCATAAAGTTTTTTTTCTGTTCTTAACATCTATTTATATTAGCTATTTGATTTAAATAAGTAAAGAAAAAACCCGATAAATCGGGTTTTTTCTTAAAGACTATTTCTTCTTTTTTGTAGCCTTCTTCTTTGCAACTTTCTTCACTGTCTTCTTCACAACTTTCTTCTTTGCTACTTTCTTCACAACTTTTTTCTTAGTTGTCTTTTTAACAGTCTTCTTTTTTGCAACTTTTTTCTTAGTAACCATAAAAATTTTTATTATTTTTTAATTAATAGTGTGTCGACCTTTAAAAACAAAAAATCAGAAGTGATCAATACAAAAAAATAAATAGTAACGGAAAAAATTTTTTTGTTTCTTAAAATAAATTATACTACTTTTTAAAATAAAAAAAATCTTTTTTACAAGATTTCTGTGGAAAAGTTTTTTTTATTTTTTTGGAAAAAATTTTTTATTTTTTGGAATTTTTTTAAAAAATTTATTTTTGTTGAAAAAGTTTTTTGGTTGAAAAACTAAATTTTTTAATTTTTAAATATTAGTTGTTTTAGTTTCTGTTTTTTCATTTGTTACCCCTTCTTCTTTCTCAAGTTTTATTTCTTCTTTTTTAATTGTTACTTCAGCATTTTTTTTTCTGGTGTAAAAATTCATTAAAGAAAAAGTAACCATTCCCGCAAAAACTATCCCGATTATATTGATCAACAAAACAAGGAAGGATCCAGAAATAGTTGACCAATTCCAGTTTGCAATTCCAATACCCATTAAAGCAATAGGAGGAATTAAAGCAACAGAGATGGCCACCCCAGGAAGCATTTCATTAAGTTTTGGTTTTACCAGAGCAAAAGCTGCCGCAAAACCGGCTACAATTGCAACTCCTGCGTAAAGAAGACTTGGTTCTGAACTTATTATCAATTCTTTTGAAATAGACTCTTCATTAAAAATTAAAGCGGTTAAAGTTGCTGTTCCGACTCCAATAACTACTGATTTAAAAATTGTTCTTAATGACCTATTCATAAGTTGGGATCAGAAATAATAATTCCCAAAGACAAACTTAAAATAGGCGAAAGTAACGGAGCAATTAACATACTCCCGATGACTACGGTGATACTTCCAAGAAGAATTCCAAAAACCGCAGTTAAGATAGAAAGGAATATCATAAAAAAGTAATCCTGATTGGGAGTACTGTGAGTAATTAAATTTTCAATCGCTGTTACTTTATTTTCTTCTGTTAAGTTGTTGAATAAAACTAATTTCATATACACAATAGTATAACTCCCCACACCTTTTATTGCAAAATGTCGCATCAAATCATCTAAAATGACACCAAACGACCAACGGTTAAATCATTTAAAAACACACTGAAATCTGTATAATTTCTCAAACAAATTATCAATATAATTTTTGAGAAAAA
>JAHIOZ010000072.1 GCA_018894995.1 Patescibacteria group bacterium
ATTTGTATATTAGTATGTTTAACTCGTTTATTCGTATCATCCGTCGTTCTAAAAACTAAAAACTATCGACTGAAAACTTTTTAAAGTATTCGGATTATACTACCAACTACTCACTACCAACTACCAACTACCAACTACAAACTACCAACTAGTAAACTACTAATTGCTACTTTCATCCCTTTTTGATACTATTTCAATCAGAAACATTGATCTTTTAATAAATAATCAACATAACCCAAGGAGAAACCAGATGCCAGAAAAAATCTTTGTTATTGACACAAATGTTTTACTGCATAGTAGCCGAGCCATTAATTCTTTTGGTAAAAACACCATTATCATCTCGTTCACTGTTCTTGAGGAATTGGACAGACACAAACAAGGAACCGGTGAGGTAAACAAAAATGCCAGGACAATTATTCGTTTTATGGATTCTTTGCGGAGAAAAGGCAGTCTTTCCGAGGGAGTGAAGATGGAAAACGGCGGTTTGCTGAAAGTTTTTGCAAATCATCAAAAGCAAATCGGGGAAGAAATAAAAAGTTTAAGTCTTGACTCAAGTATTCCCGACAATCGCATAATTGCGATCGCTTCTTTTTTGAAGAAAACCAATCCAGAAAAGAAAGTTTCACTTGTCTCGCAAGATATCAATGTAAGGCTGAAAGCCGATGCATTAGATCTGGAAGTCGATGAATACTACGGCGAAAATATCAGCGACGAGCAATCTTACTCCGGGTATCGGACTGTCGAAACTTCTCAGGAAGAGGTTGACCGCTTTTATTTGGATGGTTGTCTTTCGTTGGGAAGTGATGCAAATTTATTTCCAAATGAGTTTGTTGTGCTTATTAACAGCAACAAACCAAAGCATTCCGCCATCGGGAAAGCCAGTTCCAATGAATTTGTCGCCAGGATTGACAATGTCAACGAAATCCAGAGGGTTGTTTTAAGGAATAAAGAGCAGAAAATGGCGGTGACTCTTCTTCTTGATCCGAAGGTTAAGGTTGTAAGTTTGTTGGGGGTTGCCGGAACCGGGAAGACTTTGTTGGCCATTGCCGGGGCTCTTGAAACTGTGGTTTCTCAGGAAAAAAGCGGTTTCAAGAAAATAATTGTTACTCGCCCTATTATACCGATGGGTAAGGATATCGGATTTCTTCCGGGAACCAAAGATGAGAAGCTTTGTTCATGGATGCAACCGATATTTGATAACCTTGAATATTTGTTGGGGAGGAAAGACATCGGAATCAAAAGTCGTGATAGTAATATATTGTCGGCAAAAACTCTTATGGCGTCCGGAGTTTTGGAAATGGAAGCATTAACATATATGCGGGGGAGAACTATTTCTGACGCTTTTGTCATTATTGACGAAGCTCAAAACCTGATGCCGGAAGAGGTAAAAGCGATTTGTACTCGGTGTGGTGAAGGAAGTAAGTTTGTTTTCACCGGAGATCCCGACCAGATTGATAATCCTTATTTGGATTCTTCATCTAATGGATTGAGTGTTATGGTTGAAAGAGCAAAAGACCTTTCTTTTTTTGGTCATGTAACTCTCAAAAACAGCGAGCGTTCGGAAGTTGCCCGAGTTTTTTCTAAAATAATGTAAATTCAAATTTTATTCCAAGGAGCAGGTTACCCTGCTCCTTTTTTTGTCATTTTGTTTTTTTGCGAGTGGATTTTGGGCGGATTTTTTCCGAACGCCCCACCCTCTTTAGAGGGTGGGGCGTTCGGAAAAAATCCGCCCAAAATTTGCGTGACAAACTAGCACCGTCTCATCCGTCGTCTTTGCGAAGATTTTTTGGTTGAAATTTTTTGGAAAAGCAAAGCTTTTCCAAAAAATTTCAACCAAAAAATCTGTGGCCCGAAAACACTTTTAAAAAAGTGTACGGGTAAACAAACCAGCGTCGTTTTTTCATCGTCTTGTTGAAAAAATCGCGTGGTAAACCAGATTAACTAGTTGCTATTAATTAAAAAATGGTATAATCAAATAAAGCATTATTAACTAACTTAATTAAATATTATGCAAAACGAAAACAAAATTTGCGACCAATGTTCCGGTTGCACCAGTAATAATAAAGAAACAGTCCTAAAAGCACTCGCTTTATTTTTAATAGTTATGTCTGTTTTTATGGTTTTTAAAACCATCGGTTCTTATAAATCAAATAAGTATATCGGGCAGGGCGGTGTAGAAAATACAATTTCTTTTTCCGGAGAGGGGGAAATTTTTGCTCCTGCTGATGTTGCTAATTTTTCATTTTCTGTTGTAGAAGAAGCCAAGACTCCCGACGAAGCTCAGAGTTTAGCAACCGCTAAAATGAATAAAGCGATTAAATTTTTGAGGGACAGTAACATTTTGGATAAAGACATTAAAACAACCGGTTACAATATTTATCCTCGTTATGAATGGATGCCAAAAGCGACTTGTTCATCATCAAATTGCCCGACTGAAAGAGTTTTGGTTGGTTACGAAGCAAGTCAAAATGTGTCCGTAAAAGTCAGGGATATCCAAAAAGCCGGTGAAGTTTTGTCAGGAGTGGGAAGTCTGAATGTAACTAACATCAGCGGTTTAGATTTTGTCATTGACGATGAAGACGCATTGAAGCGAGAAGCCCGAAAATTAGCCATAGACGATGCAAAGAATAAAGCGAAGACATTGTCTAAAGATTTAGGAATTGACCTTGTTAGAATTGTGAATTTTAGCGAATCAGGGGCATACCCAATCTATATGAGAGCTTCTCTTGAGGCCGATATGTTAGGTAAAGGTGTCGGAGGAGCAGAAACCCCAGAAATCCTCGTCGGAGAAAATAAAATCACCTCAAACATAACCATAACCTACGAAATCCGTTAGTTTTAGCAGAAATCCACAGTGCTCCGGTTACTGTGGATTTTTTTGTGTTAATATATTGTAAACAGCAAACAAATTTATGAGAAAAATAAAATTTGAAAATAATGAATATTACCACATATACAATCGAGGAACTGATAAAAGGAGAATCTTTGATGATAAAGGGGATTTGTGGAGGTTTGTAAAAGGAATTTTGATATTTAACAGAATAGACGTTGTTGGCAGTATCCGTGATGAATTAGACCAACACAAAATCCACAGTAACCGGAGCACTGTGGATTTTGAGGAGCTGGTGAAATTGAGTGGAGGTTTAGTTGAGGTTGTGTGTTTTTGTTTGAATCCCAATCATTATCACTTATTAGTTAAGCAAGTATCGGATGACGGTATTAGTAAATTTATACAAAGATTAGGCTCTGGTTACACAAGATATTTCAATGAAAAAAATACTAGGAACGGTGTTTTGTTTCAAGGGAAATTTAAGGCGGTTTATGTTAAATCTAACGAGCAGTTACTTTATACCAGTGCTTATGTTAGTTTGAACAATAAAATTCACAATATAGAAGAAGATTACAAAAATTTGGTTTTTTCAAGTTGGAGCGAGTATTCCGGAGAAAATAAAGTGTTAAATATGTGTAAAGGAAAAGACATAATCTTGGGTCAATTTGATAACTTTCAAGATTATAAAGAATTTGCCGAGAGTGTTGTTGAAAGTGCCAGAAGACTAAAAGTAGAGAAAAAACAAAGAGAGGATCATTTAGAATAAATTAGAAATCCACAGTAACCGGAGCACTGTGGATTTAAAAGTTTGGAGATTTGGGAGTTGTGGTTTATAATTTTTGGTATTATGAAATTAAATTATTTTGAGGAAAATAAAGTTGTTATTTATATTTTGGTGGTGGTGGCGTTGGTTTTGGCCGGCTGGTTTTTTTATCAGAAACAAAATGAGGAGTTTAAAATAATCACCGATGAGGGAGAAATGACTCGGTTTGTTATGAACCACAGTCAGGAGGAAGTTGATGAATATTGGAAAAAAGTTGATGAATTGAAGGTGCAAGACACTTTTGGCGGGAAAACTCCGGAAGAAACTTTACAACTTTACATTGATGCTTTGAAAAGCGGGGACATTGAGTTGGCGAGCAAGTATTTTAGATTGGAGGATCAGGAAGGGGAGTTGATAAAATTGGGGGGACTAGAAGCTGAAAGGATAAATAAATATGTAGATATTTTACAAAATTATAATTTTAAAAAATGTAATAGCATTTTTGATGTTTGTAGTTTCAGAGGGTTAAATGATAATGTCGTTGTATTAGTTGCCCGACTTGTTAAGATTGAAAAATCAGAATTATGGAAATTAGAAAGTTTTTAAAATTAAATGTATTTTTTATACTGGTGATATTTTTATTGCCGGTATTTTGTTATGGTTACGGGAATGAAAAAACTCATCCGGCTTTAACCAATGAAACGGTTGATGTTTTCAATTATTACTATTATCCAACTTTGGAAATAACAAATGAACAGAAAATTTTTTTGCTGAAGGGGAGTAAAGAAGAAGATGAACCTCTTTCTCGCCCTTTAAACCATTTTTATGACCCTGTTTATGAAAGGGGTTTAAACGAAGGACTTTCTGTTGGTATGAGTGCTAAAGAATGGTCGCAAGATACTTTGGCTCAAGTAAAAGGATTAACTGTAAATATTGCGGGGGCGGGAGTGATTAAAGATTTATTCAGCTCAAATTCAGATTATTCTTGGGACCGAGCTGTTTACGATTATGTTTACGGTGATAAAAACAGGGCTTTGGAAGCTTTGGGACACACTTTGCATCTTATTCAAGATATGTCAGTTCCTCCTCATGTAAGGAATGATCAGCATCTCGTTGGTTCTTCTCCTTATGAGACTTTCACAAAAGACTTTGACGTTAAAAAATTAGAAAACTTTTCGGATGAGTTGATTAAAGAAAACAAAAAACCGGTTATTGAAAACAGTTTGAATGATTATTTTTATAAATTGGCGAGTTTTACTAATGGTAATTTTTTTAGTAAGGACAGCATTGAAAGTGCCAAATATTTGGAACCAAAAATTAATTTTGATTTAGAAAAAGTAAGTTCTTATGATGATAATATTTCATTTGTATATAATAAAGTTTTTAATAATTTATACAAATTGATTGGTGTGGAAAAAATTTATAATGTAGAAAATGATAAAAATGAAATATCATATTTTATTGTTGATGATGAAAAACTGATTTTAACCGACTACTGGAACATCCTCTCCGAAAAGGCTGTTTTGAATGGGGCGGGGGTTGTTAAGTTGTTTTTTGACGAAGTTGAAAAGGAAAAGAAAACTCTTGTTTTGTTTAATAAAAATAAGAGTTTTTTGGCGGAGGCAGGCGATGCTATAAAAAGTTTTGGCAGTGGTTTAATCTCTGTTTTTTCAAAAGCCGATGACATTTCTAATAATTTAGCGATAATTTCAGATGTAATTGGTGAAGGCAGTGATGTAAATGAAGGAGTAAACGATGAAACAACGAATGAATCTGATGAAAATGATGCTGTGAATAATCAAAATCCAATTGAAAATATTGTTTTAAATGAAACCGGCCAAAATGAAAATCAAAACGAAAATAACCCGCAACAAAACGAAGAACCGACAATAATTAAATTAAGCGCAGGGGTTGGACTTTCCCAAACAGCAGAAAATAACTCCGGGGAAGCTGAGCTTCCAGAAGGGGGTTCGCAGATTGCTTTTGTGGGTTTGCCTTATCCGGGTTTTGGTGGGGGAGGTGGAGGGGCGCCGGCTTCTTCGGGCGACACTGTGCAACAAGAAAATAACGAGAGTGACGGTACCGCACAAAACAATGATTTCCAACAGCCGGCGCCCGAACAAACAGAAATCACAATTCCTGAATCACCCACGATTCTTTCACCGCAAAATTTCTCCCGCCAAAATTCCGATGCAATTATTTTTTCAGGTTTAGCTTCCACCACAAACACAATTTGGACTGATTTTTCAGAAGCGACAACAACACCAAACGAAAACGAAGAATGGTTGCTCACTTTAAACAGTTTTAATCAAGGAACGACGACAATTAATTTTTATGCTTCAAACGAAAATCAAACTGCAACATCAACTCCTGAAACGATTGAAATTTTTGTGGATTCAAAAGCTCCCGATATTTCACTGAATATTGAAGAATGCCAAAATTCTTTGTCTCAATCGGGTTGTCTTATTTTTGCGACAAACCCAACTTTAAATATTAACTGGGCATCAAATTCAGAAGATTTTGCTTATTTTACTCTTAATCAAAACGGGGAAATCAGCACTACAACAGCGACTTCCACTCAAATATCACTTTCAGGAAACCAGATTTACACTTTTTCCGTTTCGGCGACAGATAATTTAGAAAACACTTCCGAACCCGCAACTCAAACAGTTGAGATTAACAATTTACCGGTTGTTATCAACGAAATTTCTTGGGCAGGGACGCAAGCAGATTCGTCTGATGAGTGGATTGAACTTTATAATAATACCAATCAAGACATCAATCTTTCCAATTGGATTCTTTACAGCGATGACAATTCACCTAACATTAGTTTGCAAAACACAATCCCCGCCAAAGGTTATTATTTGATTGAAAGGAAAAATGGGGGAGAAGAAGATGAATTAACCCAATCTCCTATTGTTGATATCCCGGCTGATTTATGGGTGTCTTTTGGCGCCGGTTTAAAAAATGATGGAGAGGAATTGATTTTGGCTCGAGTGGATGGAAATAATTCCACGACAACAATTGACATTGTCCCAAAGATAAACGGTTGGGGGAAAAAGGGAGTATCCAATACAGCCAAAGGTCTTTCCATGGAAAGATACGATTCAACCCAGTCGAGTGGTGAGCTTCTTGAAAATTGGTCTTCGTCTTTGCATAGGTATGTTTCAAACGGAACAGATCGGGGCGGAAACAGGATTTTAGGAACACCAAAAGCAAAAAACGGAATTAAATATTTTCTGGATGCGGATGGCAAAATAGATTCAAACAGAACTCTTAAAAAATCCGAGTCTCCTTATTTAATAACTTATCATCTTACTGTGAGCGAAGGGATCACTTTAAATATAGAAGCTGGTGTGGTCATTAAGTTTACTCCCAATTCTGGTCCGGATACTATAGAAACTAAAGGAACAATAATTTCAAACGGAACAAAAGAAGAACCCGTTGTTTTTACATCTTTGCATGATGACGAATATGGGGGAGATACAAGGGGTGATGGAATTTGTGACCCAAACAATGCTTCTTCTACCGCAAAATGTCCAAAAGCGGGGGATTGGGGACAAATTTCAATTGAACCAACCAGTCAAAATTCAAGATTTGATAACACTATTTTTAGATATGGTGGAGGTTTTCAGGACGGGAGACCTATGGAAACGAAAAATATGGTTATTGTAAAAGATACAGATGTGGTTTTTGACGGTTCTTTTTTTGAAAATTCAAAGTCAATAGGATTGTATTTGGTTGGTGTCAGCGACAAAACAAAGGTTTTAAATGGTGTATTTAAAAATAATAATTACACTCGTCCGACACTTGTTGATTATCCTTACGGATTATTGGTTAGTGGTGGCTCTCCTTTGATTGAAAATAATGAGTTTAAAGAAAACGGCAGAGCTTTGTCGCTGGGAATTTCTACCGCGACTGTGAATTCAAATATTTTTAATAATAATGGAGAGTATGCCATTTCCAGTTCTGGATTGAATATTTTTTCCGGTAATTCGGGGGAGAATAACGGGATTAATGGAATTATGCTTCAGGGTGGTTTGACTGAAGAAAATATTAATAATACTTTAAAAAAGAATTTGTTGCCGTATTTCATAAAAGATAATGTGACGGTTTTGGCAAGTTCAACTTTGATGATTGATCCAGGGGTTGTGATTAAATTCAAAGACAAAAAGTTTGAAGTGTTTGGGCGGGTTGAAATAAACGGGGATAGTGAAAACAGAGTTTTGTTTACCTCGGCTAGTGACGATTCTGATGGGGTAGATGTTGAAAATGATGTAGAGCCGGATGTTATTACCCCATTTGGGAGGTCTGGACTATACATGGGGGCTGGGTCTTCCTCAAAAATCAGCGGAGCCGAATTTAGATATTTGGATAAAGCCATTTCTTACGAAAGTTCACCGATTTATTTGGACGATGTGATTTTTAGGAGCAATAAAATGGCGATTACTTTTGATGTAGGTTCTGCGACAAGTACGATAAATAATGTTGTTTTTGTGGGGAATAATGCGACGAGTACGAGACCTTTGTGGTAGAAATTAAATTTTAAAAATAAAAAAATAAAAGAAATAATTGGTAACAAATCTTATAAAAAAATTTTTATAACAACTAGAGTTTGTTTTGGAAAAACAGAGCAAAAAAGGAAGCTAATTACTAATGAATTTAACAAAAAGAAAATCGAAGTTTTGTTTTTTGATGAAATAATTCAAGAATTGGTGAATAAGACAAAGGTTCTCGGAAGATATGATTCCCAAATACTACAAATTATAAGAATGTTAAAACAACTGAATATTGATTTATAATTCATTTTCTATTTTAGTTAAGGCAAAGTATTATTTAAAACTATATTCTAAATTTTTAGATTGAGTAGAGTTTTTTTGTTAATTTGTTTTATATATGAATAAAAAAATAAATTTGTCGTAAATTAGGCTTTCAGACTTGAGTGCAGTTCGAGGAAGCAAGAAAAAATTTTTTGAGCCTTATCTCTATAAGGTGAAAATAATTTTTTTGAAGCTGACAAAGAAATGTGCCAAGTGTGGAAGCCTAATTATTTTCTGGTGCTTCCGAGTGCTCCCCGACCCCTTTCAGAATCACCAAGTTCCCCCACCTCCTCCACCTCAACATGCGGGGAATACAAAAGTATTCCTTGAGCAATTGCTTTGGATAAAGGATAAATGATTGTTTGTTCTTTGTTTAAGTCGTTTTTGTTGAGAAAATCGTCCAATTTTTCTTCCATATTTCTCGCTAAAATGATTGTTTTGCTGGATGTATTGTTGATGGGAATAAATATTTCACCTCGGTAACCGCTGTCAATCACTCCGCAACGGCGGGCGATTCCTTTTGAGCCGGCACTGCTTCTTTCTGCGATATAAAAAACCCAATCTTGCGGAATTTCAATTGCAATTCCTGTCGGCATCATTTGGATGTCCCCGGGTTTCAAAATGATAAATTCTTCTTCGGCGGAAGTATACAAATCAAAACCGGCGTCTTCTTCTCTCTTGGAAGGCAAAATCGCGCGGGAGTTGAGGAGTTTTATTTTTAAGTAGGGTGTTTGCATAGTTAATTAAGTATAAAGTATCGGGCGACTGGTATCAAGTTTACTGATTTTAAAATATAATCCGAATACTTTAAAAAGTTTTCAGTCGATAGTTTTTAGTTTTTAGAACGACGGATGATACGAATAAACGAGTTAAACATACTAATATACAAATATTATGAATGATACGAATAAATACGAACAACCCGAATGAC
>JAHIOZ010000073.1 GCA_018894995.1 Patescibacteria group bacterium
ATTTGTAGTCTGTGGGAGTCGAACGGAACTTTTGCGCCGAAGGATAAAGCAAAAGTCCGTGGCTTCGGATGAAAAAGTTTTCTTTATCGCTCTGCGATTGAAAACTTTTGAAGGAGAAGGACTCCCACTCTAGGCACAATTTAACAAAACTCGCCCGTTACGGCGAGTTTTTGTTTTTTATTTCCCTTGACAATAAAAATGTTAGGAGACAAAATTAATGTAAATAAGGTCGAATTTATTATTATTATTTATTAATTTGAATAAAAATATGAAAAAATATAAATTTTTGATGTTCGTCGTTTTTTCCATGGTATTTGCCTCTATACTTCCAAGCGGAGTTTCCGCTTTCGCCGGAGGAAACGGTTCTTCTGAGAATCCTTACCAAATAATTAATTGCGTTCAGTTACAAGAAACAGAAAGTGATATAAATGCAAATTATATTTTAATGAATGATATTGACTGTTCCGATACCATTAATTGGAATTCCGGAGCAGGATTTTTGCCTATCGGTTGGGGGATCGGTAATTTTATAGGAACTTTTGACGGACAAGGACACAAAATAACCGGTCTGTTCATAAACAGGCATACTAATGGACTTGGTTTGTTTGCTGGTACAGGGAGTTATGCAATAATAGAAAATGTTGGTTTAGTAGATGTTAATATAACTGGCAGTAATAATCCAGGAGGTAGTAATTATATAGGAGGATTAGTTGGTAATAATGAGGGAACTATAGAAAAGTCCTATGTAACTGGAAGTATAAGTGGTGATATTCGTGTAGGAGGATTAGTTGGTCAGAATTATCATGGAGCCATAACAAACTCCTATTCAACCGCAAGTGTAACCAGTGGTACTGGCTATCAGGTGGGAGGATTGATTGGTGCAAGTGTCGGAACCATAACAAACTCTTATTCAACTGGAAAAGTAACCGCTGGTAGTTGGCAGGTGGGAGGATTACTTGGTTGGGATTGTTCGGATATTGGCGGAACTATAACAACAAATTCTTATTGGGACATAGAAACATCCAGTCGTACTACGAGTTATGGGGGGATAGGAACAACAACGGCAGAAATGATGCAACAATCTACTTTTGAAACTTGGGATTTTGATAATACTTGGGCAATTGATGAAGGAGCTAGTTATCCTTATTTACGGTGGATAATTGATGCAGATAACGACGGCATTATTGATAATGCAGATAACTGCCCGTTAATTGCAAACCCTGGGCAAGAAGATAGCGACGGAGATGGCATTGGAGATGTTTGTGATTCTGATGACGACAATGACGGGGTATCAGATAAAAATGATTATTGCCCTTTCGAGGATGCAACCGGTTTTGATGCCAATTTAGACGGATGTATTGATACAGCAGTTGGTTTGCGAACGATAATTGAAACTCTATCGGATGATGTTTTATCAAACAAAATAAAAACTAGTCTTATCTCAAAAGTCAATAATGTGTTAAAATCACTGGACAAAGAAAAAGCTAAGACAGCAATTAATCAATTGCAGGCGTTTATTAATGAAGTTAATGCTCAAAAAGGAAAAAAGATATCGGAAGAAATAGCCGACATGCTTATCGCATATGCAAATAATATTATTGCAAAGATTGAAGCAAAGTAATTGGCAACAGTTAAAAAAACTATAATTTCGGTGGAACTTTTTAAGAAAGTGATTAAGTTAAGGAAAAGGAATCCCCCACCTTAGGAACACTCAACAAAACTCGCCCATTACGGCGAGTTTTTGTTTGTTTAGTTGAAAAAAACTCAAAAATAAGTAGAATTAACGGTATAGTTTTGATTATGAAATAATAATTTTTTTTGGATTGCTTCGTCGCAAGCTCCTCGCAAAGACGAATTTCCTTCCTAAACCAAAACTTTGTTTTAGTCGGACGAACAATTTTGAAAAAAATTGTTTTAGTCAGGAAATTCGTCGACGAACCGCCAAAGGCGGTTCGTCTTTGCGAGCCGAAGGTGTGGCAATCCAGCATATTTCATTATTCATAATTTAAAGAATAATATGTTTTTATTTTTGTAAACAAACATCCGCTCGTAGCTCAGCTGGCTGAAAAGCGATTAAGCTTTTCAGGCGGTTCTGAGCGAAGCGAA
Source organism: Patescibacteria group bacterium (assembly GCA_018894995.1). Lineage (GTDB taxonomy): Bacteria > Patescibacteriota > Minisyncoccia > Phycocordibacterales > UBA12079 > UBA12079. The sequence goes on from JAHIOZ010000073.1 coordinate 2,107, forward strand.
GAAATTGTCCAAGTTGAGCGAAGCGAAACAGGACAATAGAGGGAAGAGCATCCGATTAAATAAATAGAAAGTTCGTAGACAAAAGTATATAGATAAAACCGCTCGTAGCTCAGCTGGTAGAGCATCCGACTCTTAATCGGCAGGTCGAAGGTTCGATCCCTTCCGAGCGGACAAGTTAACCCTTTAAGGGTAAACGGCAGAAACCCGAAAAAACAGTTTGTTTTCTCAACGGAGTTGAGTTTAAAAATTAATAAAATAATTTGATATATAGTATCAAAAATGATACTATATGTTGAAGTTCAGTTGCATATGACACAAATTGAAAAATTGGTCGAAAAAATTTTAAAAACAAAAACAGATATAGAATTTTCTGATTTCAAAAAGTTTTTAGAATATTATGAATATAAATTGATTAGGAAAAAAGGCAGTCATTTCCACTTTAGAAAATTGGATTCACCTTTTATAACTATTCCAGTTCATAACAATAAAATTAAAAAGGTTTATTTAAAGGAAATTATAAAAATTGTTAAATTATAAATCATGAAAAAAAATAAAATAATTGAATATGATTATATAGTTCATAATATTTCCGGAGCTTATAAAGCGATTATTCCCTCTTTTAACGGTGTTGTTTTTGGAGAAAGTCTGGAAGAAATAGAAAATGGTGTTATTTTTTCCATTGAGGAAGAAATAAAGAGAAGAAAAAAACATAATATTCCCATCCCAAATCCGGATAAAGAAAGTAAGTATAGCGGGAAATTGGTTCTAAGAATTGACCCTTATCTGCACGAAAGATTAGCAATGGAGGCAAAATCAAAAAGAAAAAGTCTTAACAAATATATAAAAGAAAAAATGTTTAGTAATTAATAATTAAATTAAAAAATATGTCACAAGATCAATTAATAAAACTTGCTTGTCAGGATTGCAAAAGAATCAATTACTGGAGCAGAAAAAACAAAAAACTGGTTACCAAAAAAATAGAATTGAAAAAATTCTGTAAGTGGTGCAAGAAACAAACTAAACACAAAGAAGTAAAAAAATAAATCTAAATTTGACGCAAGGTTTGATTGTTTTGAAACTTTACACCCTGCATCCAAATTTAAATTTATTTAACACGAGGTTTAGAAATTCAATTTTTTTAGATTTTAGGATTTAGAATTTAGAATTTCTATAACTGGGTCTATAGTTTCAATTGGTAAAACAACGGTCTCCAAAACCGTAGTTCGAGGTTCAAATCCTCGTGGACCCGCAAAAAATTAAAAAAATGGAAAACTAAAAGTTTTCCATTTTTTTAATTTTTTGCGGGTCCACGAGTAAAGTAGCCTAAGCTACTTTACGTAGGACAAGAACGGCGGAGCAGTCTACGATTTTAATAAAATCATCCTCCAAAGAGGATTTTATTAAAATTGTCGCGAGTAGCGTCCAGCGGTACTTATTATTTTTGAGTGCAAAGCACGAAAAAAATAATTAGTAACCGCGGGACAAGTCCTCGTGTATAATAAGAACGAAGCACAAAAAATATGTTTAATAATTCGTGACCTATTTCTCGTGGGATAGTTAATAAATTGTCTCCTGATAAAAGTAACCACTCACACTTGTTGGATTCTCACGACCAATTAATAATTACTGGATCGCCACGCATGACACCATTTTTTAGTTTTTTGAAAAACAAAGTTTTTCCAAAAACTACAAAATGGTGTCATGCTCGCGAAGACGGATTTTTCTTCGAAAAATCCGTCGACG
>JAHIOZ010000074.1 GCA_018894995.1 Patescibacteria group bacterium
AGCATCGTGTGCCTTGAATTTCTTAGTGATTTTTGTGTATTTCCCGTATTTTGGATGTTTAACAAATCTTTGAACCTTAACAACAATGGTATCTTTCATTTTATTTGATACAACAACACCGGTCAGCACTTTACCTCCTGATTTCTTTTTTGCATCCTCTTTTTTTATTGTTTCTTTTTCCATAATACTTAAATAAATTTTTAATTTTGTAATTTTTAATTTTTAAATAAATCTAAATTTTTAATTTTTAAACTTTACGAAAATTTGCTTTAGTAAATTTTCGTCGTCGTGTTTAAAAAATTGGTCATTAAAAATTATTTAAAAATTAAAAATTACAAAATTTAAAATTCCTTATACTAAACTCTCCCTTCCTTTTAACTCTGTCAAAATTCTCGCTATATTCTTTCTGGTGTTTACTCCTTCCTTAACATTTTTACTTTTACTCCCAGAAGAACCAAAACGAAAACATCTCAATGTTTCTTTCTTTTCAGCAATCATTTTTTGCAAATCTTTTTCTGTTTTCTTTTCTAAATTTTTCATAATATCGCTTTATATTAGCCGTTTTTTGACAAAAGTCAATCTTAATCTTAAAAAGACTCCTAAATGTTATCAACATCTTCCCTGCTTACAATTTTAGTCTTAACCGGTAATTTTGTTCCTGCTTTTCTCAAAGCTTCTCTCGCTGTTGCTTCATCAACTCCATCTACTTCAAACAAAATTCTTCCAGGCTGAACTTCCATACAATATCCTTTTGGATCACCTTTTCCTTTACCCATACCTACTTCTGCAGCTTTAGCTGTAAATGGTCTGTCTGGGAAAATTCTAACCCACATTTTTCCAAGTTTTCCAACTTTTCTGTTAGCGGCAACCCTAGCTGATTCAATTTGATTTGATCTAACCCGGGCGGCAGTTACAGCTTTCAAGCCAAAAGAGCCAAAAGAAACTTTGGTTCCACGAGTAGCCACCCCTAGTTTATCAGGGTTTTTTCGGCCTGTTTGCCACTTTCTAAATTTTGCTTTTTTTGGAAATAACATGATAAAATTTTAATTTATTAAAATTTTTAAACTCTAAATTCTAATATCTAAACTCTAAACAAATTCAAATTTTCAAACACTTTAAATTCAAAACTTTTTATATTTTAAATTTTGGTTATTTGAACTTGTTTAGAATTTAGAACTTAGTGTTTAGAATTTATTTTGTAAAAACGTCTCCTTTATAAACCCAAACTTTCACACCGATGACACCGTAAGAAAGATTGGCTCTTTTTACAGAATAATCGATATCAGCTCGGAAAGTCTGCAAAGGAATTCTGCCTTTCTTGATCTCTTCTTTTCGCGCCATTTCGGCTCCACCAAGTCTTCCAGAAACAAGTATTCTAACACCTTTTACTTCTTTACTTGCCATAACCTTATCAGCCGTCATTTTCAAAACTCTTCTGAAAGGCACTCTTTTTTCCAATCCTTCAACCACCATAGAGCCAACAATTCCAGCATCCGCTTCAGGACATCTAACTTCCTCCACATCAATGTTAATTTCTTCAGGAACGGATAGTTTATTCTTTTTTAGAACCTTAATAACTTCATCTTTTATCTTTTGAACTCCATCTCCACTTCTTCCAATAATCATTCCGGCTCTGGATGTTTTAATGACGATTTTAAATTTCTTTTCATCCCGTTCCATTTCAATGGAACTGACATACATATTTTTCAATTTATTTTCCAAATATTCTCTGATTAAAATATCGGTTTTCAAATATTCTCTATATTTTTTCCCCGTGCCAAACCAGCGAGATTTCCAGTCTCTTAATATTCCTAATCTATGTGCGTATGGGTGTACTATATGTGTCATATTGATAGTTTTTAGTCTATAGTTTTTAGTTTTTAGTAAAATTTATTTTTTTGCTTTGACTTCTTTCTCAGAAATTTTTGCTGTTTTTTCGGTTTTTTTAACTTTTTCTCTGACAACTTCAACCTTTTCTGCTTTGCCGGAATTTTTTTCCTCAAGACCAATAATAACGCGACTTGTTCTTTTTTTCATAGGATAAGCCACGCCTCTTGCTCCCGCTCTGAATCTTTTCAAAGTTGGACCTTCGTCAACCCTTATTTCTTTGATAAACAAATTCTCTTTTTCAAGTTTAAAATTGTGTTTTGCGTTAGCAATAGCAGATTCAACAAGTTTTTTTATTTGCAAAGACGCTTTTTTATTCAAAAAAGTTAACTCCGAAATAGCTCGGCCGACATCTTTACCTCTAACAAGATCCGCCACTAAACGAACCTTTCTTGGTGATTGTCTATAATTTTTTAACTCAGCCTTAATCATAATATTTTTCTTATGAGCGAAACCCGAACAAATTTTGAAAAAATTTGTTCG
>JAHIOZ010000006.1 GCA_018894995.1 Patescibacteria group bacterium
AATAGAATCTCCAATCTTTATTTATTCTTCCTTGCCATATTTCTAACTCTTCATTATATTTCTTGATGTTTAAAGAATTATATCTGGGATTTTCTAGTAAAAAATCAAATTGTTTTTTAGCTTGTTTTTTTATTCCTTTCTCCAAATCAACATATTCTTTCTGGGCATCATTTGAAAATTGTATCTGCATATTATTTTTTTGCTAAAAACTTCTCAAATTCATCCATACTAGAAAAAGGACCACCAACCATACGAGCTTGCAATTCTTTTAATGCTTTTTTGGAAGAATTTATTATTTCTTTTTCTATAATTATTGACGGACACAAAATAATTTCATTACCTCTTATTTTTGCATTCAAAAAATCACCCTCCTTTATTTTCCAAAGATTTCTTATTTTTTTAGGGATAGTGACTATCCCTCTTTTTTGTAATCTTATTGTTGTATCCATAATAAATACAGTATAACAGAAATACAGAAATTCACAAATTTAAGTTGTTTCAACTTTTTTACTAAATTGTTAACCTAATTTTTCTAGACGAATTTTGCTTCGCAAAATTCGTCTCTCACTACTTACTACTTTATAATTATTACTAGAAAATTATTTCACAATAATTTTTCCAATTTTTCTCCCAAGTTTAATAATTTTTTCTCCTGCTTCCAAAACTATAGTTGAATCTTCAATTTTTTCTTCTTGCCCGTGTGGAGCATTAGGGTCAGACAATTTCACGGCTCCTTCTTCTATTTTTCTTCTTGCTTCTCCGTTTGAAGATACAAAACCAATTTGAACCAAAACATTTAAAATTCCCTCTCCCTCTTTAATTTCAAACTCTTCAATATTTTCCGGAATTTCTTTTTTTTGAAATTGAGTCTTAAAATTTTCTTCCGCCTCCTTTGCTTTTTCCTCTCCGTGATAAATTTTTATGATTTCGAAAGCCAACCTCATTTTTGCATCTCGAGGATTTTCCAGTTTCATTAATTCCTCAATTTCGTTTAACAAAAGTTTTGTGCAACCGAGGAATAACGGCCTTAGCATTCCATCAGGTTGTGACATTATTGCCCCGTATAAATCATCAGCCACCAAATCCAAAAACACACCTGTCCCGTTTGATTTAGACATCAATTGCCCTGTTTTTTCATCTTGAATCAAATTAGCAACCACAACAAACTTGTCTTTGTTTTTCAATTTTTTTAACAAAGTTCGTCCCGCCAAAGCATTGAAAGTCTGATCTGTCCCACAAAGCTCAATATCAACATCCAATACCACAGAATCATAACCTTGCATAAGTGGATACAAAAATTCGTGTAAATAGATTGGTTGTGGTTTTTTTATTTTGAAATTATTTCTAAAATTTACACTGGAATAACATTTATGTGAAATTTTGTTATCAAAACTACTCAAAAAATTATTGTTTGGCTTGAAAGGAATCCACTCTCCACATTCTCCGCACTCATATTCGCCATAAAATCTTTTTTCAAACATATCTCTCTCAAGCATTTGTTGAACAGTAAAATTACTTGCCAAATCAAGCACTTCCGTAAAATTCAATTTTCCCAACCATTCAGAATTATATTTAACCTGTACAGGATTTTCTTTATCATCAAAAGAAAGAATATTTTTTGTCTGCTCCAACCACCCTTTGAAATTTTCCTCGACATCTTCTTTAGTTTGACGAACACGGGCAGAACTCTTATCTGTCGGGTCACCAATCATTCCCGTAAAATCACCAATTAGAAAAATAACTTCGTGTCCCAATTGACGAAAATTTTCCAAAAGCATTAAATTTTGAGCATGCCCGAGGTGAAGAGCTTTGGCTGTCGGATCAGCTCCAATATAAAATCGTAATCTTTCACCACTCATCAATTTTTCTTTGAATTCCTTTTTGGTGGGTAAAACATCCGCAATCACGCCCCTTTCCAAAATTTCGTTTATTTTATTTTCATCTGTAATTATATTCATATAAAAAGCATTATAACACGAAAAAAATCAAAAACACTAAAAAATTTCACGCCTATTTTTTTAAATTATTTTGCCACCTTTACCGCTTCATCGAGTTTTACTGATAACAATCTTGAAACTCCGTCTCCACTCATAGTAATTCCGTAAAGAACTCCGGCTCGAGACATTGTTTCTCTGTTATGAGTAATAAGAATAAGTTGAGAATATTCAGACAAATTATCAATCATATCACCGTAACGACGGGAATTGGCTTCATCTAAAGCGGCGTCGGTTTCATCAAGAATAATAAAAGGAGGAGGTTTAATTTGAGACATTGCAAACAACAATGCAATTGAAGTAAGCGACCTTTCACCCCCCGACAACATTTGTAAACCTTTTGTTTTTTTATTAGGCAAAGAAACACTGACATCAATTCCTTCTTCCCCATTTTCCTCCTCACCATCAGAACTTTCAACCCCGTCGTCATCTAAATTCAAACTCAAATCCGTATCAAGTTTCTTTCTCTTTTTAATTTTAACTATCAATAATTCAGCCCTTCCGCCACCAAACATCAAAGCAAAAAATTCCTGAAACTGTTTGTTAATTTTATTTATTCCATCTTTGAATTCATTATTTAATTTTTCTTTCAATTCCACTATCAATTCATTTAAAGAAGCCGATGATTTTTCCAAATCTTCTATTTCTTTTAACAAAAATTCATCCCGCTCTTGAGTTTCATTAAATTCCTTAACAACATCTTCTCCGGAACCCCCACCCATATCTTCAAGCCTGATTTTTATTTTTTCCAGTTCTCTTCTCCTTTCTTCCTGCTTATTTCTATTTTCACCGATGATTTCATCCAAACTGATTTCAAAAGAAGAAAACTGGACTGAATCACGACCGGCCAAAACAAAAGCTTCATTCAATTCCCTTTTAAAATTTTCATCTTCAATAACAACTCTGTTTTCCAAATCATTTAAAGTATTTAATTTGGATTTTATCTCCGATTGTTTCGCATTAATTTCAAAAACCCGAACCTCTGCTTTTTGCCAGGAACTTTTCTCTTGCTCAATTTCCATTTTCAATTGGTTGCGTTTTTCAACAATTTCGTTTTCTTCACCAGCAATCACAAACAACTGTTTTTCCACTTCTTCTTTCTCTTTTGTCAATTTATCTAACTCAGAATTATCAATTTCATTATTACTTCCATTTTCCAAACAGGCACTTTGACTATTAGAAGAAATGAATTCAGAAATTGCCTGTTTAATTTTATTCACAAAATCAGACAAAACCAAACCCTGGCTGTTATCCAATTGGGAATTCAAACTGCTAAGAAAATTTTTAACTTCCTTGAATTTAATCACTTTTTCATCTTCTTTCTTTTGATTATCCAACTCTCGCTGAATTCTTCTTTCCTCAAAAGAAATCATCCCTTCCAATTGCCCAATTTTTCTGCTTAACTCACTTTTTCTGCTTCTAATTTCCTGTATTTTATTTTCCAAATTCAAAAAATCCCGGTTTTCTTTTTTCTCTTCTCCTGTTTGTGACAACATTTTTTTTGCCTCGTCTAATTCTCTGTCCAAAACGGCCATTTCTTCTCTCAATGGTTTTTTGTTTTTTTCAATATAATCTTTTTGATACTTCAAGTATCCATCCTCTCTTTTAAAATAGCCTTTATATAATTCTTTGAGTTTTTTTCGTAACTCAACCGATTCCTCAATTTTTTTGACTTGTTTTGAAAGAAATCTCAAATGAGGAGCAATTTCTCTTCTCAAAGATTGAACCGATTTTATATTTTCCTCCACTTTTACCAATTTTTTTTCGCTTTCAGAAATTTTGAATTGATACACTCTTAAACCAAAAGCTTCTTCAACCATTTCTCTTCTCTCTTTTGAATTCACACTCAAAATTCTGTCCGCTTCTCCTTGTGAAATTATGTGGTGACCGGAAGCCCCGATGTTTGCACCCGCCAAAAGCTCTATCACATCTTTAAGCCGAACCTGACTTTTATTTATAAAATATTGATTTGCTCCGTCGCGGTGAACCACTCTCTCTATTATTACATCATCAAAATCTATGTTTAAAAAACGATTGGAATTGTCAAAAACAACTTTAACGCAAGCTCTGTTCATTGCTCTTTCGTTTCTTGATCCTGCAAAAATCAAATCTTCTCCTCTTTTTCCTCGCATTGATTTTAACGATTGCTCGCCTAAAACAAATCTAAAAGCCTCGGCAATGTTTGACTTGCCTGAGCCGTTGGGACCAACAATCGCCGAAATAGGAGAATTGAATTCCAATTCTCCTTTTTTTGCAAAAGATTTAAACCCTGAAATTTCGAGTGATTTTAACATGAGAAAAGATTTAAGAATTATGAATTAAGAATAACGAATTATGAAAACGAAAATTTCCTTTGGAAATTTTCGTCGTCGTTTCATTTTCAAACTAAGATTTACTTAACAAAATTTGAAATTTACATTTTATATTTACTATAATACCACACCAAACAATATTATTGTATAGAAAAAATTGTCTTAAAAACCCTTTATTCAAAAACAAATAAAAAGCACAGTCAATAGTTCCAAAAAAGTAACATCTTGTTATAATGAAGCAGTAATTATTAATAACTTTATATTTATAAAAATATGGAACAAAAAAACAATTTTTTAATACCAGTGGCTATTCTTATAGCAGGAGCTTTAATTGCATGGGGTTTAATGTCTGACTCCCCTGCTCCTAAAGAAGATGATCCTACTCAACAAGCCAGTGAAGAATTATCATTCAGACCAATATCAAAAGATGATCATATTCTTGGTGATCCTCAGGCTGAAATAATAATAATTGAATATTCTGATATAGAATGTCCTTACTGTAAAACATTCTTTGCTACATCAAAAAAGATAGTGGACGAATTTGGGAAAGATGGAAAAGTGGCATTGGTTTTTAGACACTTTCCTTTGCAAGGACATGTTGATGCAAAACCAAAAGCTATTGCAACAGAATGTGTAAGAAAATTAGGAGATGAAACAAAATTCTGGGAATACATAGGTAAATTATTCACTGAACAAATATCTCTTGAACAATTACCGGCCGTTGCAGAACAAATGGGAATTGATAAAGACAAATTTGCAAAGTGTATAGTTGATCCTGCTATGGAAGAATTGGTCAAAGAAGATTTTGACGACGGTGTAAAAGCCGGAGTGTTAGGAACAGCAACTGACCCGGGAGGAACCCCTTATTCTATTATAGTTACAAAAGATGGAATTGTGGGACAAATTAAAGGTGCTGAAACTTATGAGGAAGTAAAAATGAAAATTGAAGAAATCTTGGCAAAAGAATTCTAATAAAATAAAAACGGACAAAAACTACCCCTTAATTGCAAGGGGTAGTTTTTTGTTTTGGATTGTGATAATCTGACCAGTAGATTGGTATTATTTCATAAAAAGCTACTAGGTATTTTTTAAATTAAAAATACTTATAAAAAACAGGGGGGTAAAAAATGAAAAATAATAACAAACCGCAAATAACAGAGGAAAAAGGTTTGGAGGGAATTTTTTCTTTTACAAAATTTATCTTGGCAATTTTTGTGGTGTTAAGCATCTTTTTAATAGTGTTTTCTTCTTTTTTTAAAGGATTATATACAATGTTAGAAGTCAAAATCACCATCGGTGTAATAACAGCAATGACAGGATTTTTTGGCTTTGTAACGAGTTTTTTCTGGGAAAAATATTATTATGTTCTGGCGACAATAGGATTCACTGGAATCAGTATGATATATTTCTTTCTTGCTTACAAACAACTCTTATTATTGTAATTATTGTGAAGAAAAAACCGCAAAATCCGGAAAATTTGCTTCAGCAAATTCTCCGGATTTTTTTAATTTTTAAATACTGGATCGCCACGGATTTTTTGAAAGAATTTTTTAAATGAAATTTGCTTTGCAAATTTTATTTAAAAAATTCTTTCAAAAAATCTGTGGCAATCCAGAAAAAAACGATGCTGGTTTGTTGCATTTTTCCACTTCGCTC
>JAHIOZ010000075.1 GCA_018894995.1 Patescibacteria group bacterium
GTTTGTAATTGGATCGTACAAACTTCCTGTATTTGGCGTCCCATAATATGTACCATTATAATCCGGTAAACCATCAAGGGGTTTGGTTCCTGCCATACTAATACTTACGCTAACACACATCACCATAGCCAGACTACATACTGCGAGAATGAACTTATTCATCTAATACTCCTTTTTGAGTTTTTGTTTTGAGCGATTACACTAAGGTTTTTGTCGGATACTTCATTAATTACACCAATTTAACCACCTCCTTTTTGTTTTAAAGTTTTTATAAAAAAATAAATGCCAAATATTTTGGCAGATTTAATTTCTAAAACTTTCTATATTTTTTAAGAACAAATCTAAAGAGCAGTTTACACCACTTAAATATAATTGCAATTTTTTTTTATAAAACTCAATTAACTCAACTCATTGAGTTAATTGAGTTGGGTGGGGAAGAGGAGTGCTTTGCACACTGGATCTGTGTGGTCACAAGTTACTAAACTTTTTTTGAGTTAAGAGGAGTGCTTTGTGCACTGGATTTAGCTTGTGTCCCGAATCACTAAATATATTTCTTCGCCTTCGGCTTGAAATCTATATATGCGTAGCATATAATTCCTTCGCTCGGACTGAATAAAAATAAATAAAAAGGATTTTATTTATTTTTATTCGTCCTCGCTAGAAATTATAAGTGTTCGTGACCTCGGCTCGCGGTTTTTGTTTTGGGTAAAAACAAAAAAATCGCTCCGCCTTCACAAATCGCCGAAAAGCAAAATCGTTTGCTTTTCTAAAAAATTAAAAACTAAACGGCTACGATTTTTGAAAATCGTAGCCGTTTAGTTTTTAATTTTTTGCGATTTGTGACCCTACAGAGAATCGAACTCTGGTTAACAGATTGAAAACCTGTTGTCCTAACCACTAGACGATAGGGCCCTATTGTATTTTAAATTACAAAATACAATACCAAAATTATACTGATTTTTGTAAAAAATGCAAAAAATTGCTATGATTCTTGAATGGAAGTGTGGCTGAGCTGGCTTAAGGCATCGCTTTCGAAAAGCGACATGCGGGAAACCGCATCAGGGGTTCGAATCCTCTCACTTCCGCATTAATAATATTAAATACCGACTGAGGTATTTAATATTATTAACCTGCAAGAAGTAAGAGGGAGGATTCGAACAAGAGCGAATATATTTTTTCGTAGCGGAGAAAAAATTTGAGCGACGGGCCTGAGAGTTCTTAACGAAAATGAGTTGTAGCGAAGCGGAAACAAAATTTTTGTTTAGAACTGGGAGGTCGAATCCTCTCACTTCTGCCTTCGCCATGCTGAAGCGTTGGCTACGGCGTGACAAAGTCCGCCTATTATGGATAAGTAACATTTGGATTGTTGGTTGTTTTATTAGTAATAAAAACGCGAAAGCGGGAAAATATGTATTATGTTTATAGTTTAAAATGCAAAACCGGTTATTATGTTGGTTGTACTGATAATTTAAAAGACAGAGTGGAACGGCATAAAAAAGGTTATGTCGTTGCGACAGCAAAACGTCTGCCAATAAAACTTGATTTTTATATAGCTATCCAAAATAAATACACAGCTTTTGAATTTGAAAAATATTTAAAATCTGGTTCTGGCAGAGCTTTTACAAAAAAACATTTGAGTAAAAAAGAGAATATTCGAGCCTATAGCTCAGCTAGCTAAAAAGCGTTTAAGCTTTTTAGGTGGTTCTGAGCGAAGCGAGGAAATTGTCCAAGTCGAGCTTTGCGAGACAGGACATAAAGGGATAGAGCGGTTTCATTTTAAACATTAATTTTGTGCTCTTAGCTCAGTTGGTAGAGCGTCGCATTGACGTTGCGAAGGCCACAGGTTCGAATCCTGTAGAGCACACTTTTTTTACTTTTGTTTAAAAAGGTAAGTTACAGAAGCCAACCGTTCAGGTCGGCGCAGGCTCACTGATATTTGTTTTTAAAATTAAATTGAATATTTTTTGAAATTATTTGAAATTATTTTTTAAAATTCAAGGTCAAAACTTTTAAAAACGATCGTCAGCTAAAGACAAAAACTCTGTTGAGAAAAAGGTGTCAGGTGCCTTTTCGCCTTTTCTGTGGGTTTATTTAAGCCTATTTTTATTGATTTAATTGGTATTTTTGCTACACTTACGACTGTAACTTTTGTTCTTTGGCAATTTTGCCACCAATCAAATCTGAGGAAAGGAGTTTGTTATGGGTTTATGGTCAAGGCTTTTTAGCGACAGTTCAGACGGAAGCACTACAAAAGTGAGGCAGAGCAATCAGGATAATGCCAAATCTCGTGGCGACAAATACGAACATTGCGGTGGCGGAAAACACACTCATCGTTCGTATGATGTGGATAAGGCTTCGGGGAGTTATCGTGAATACTCTGGTGGCGAAAATTCATCAGACAGAAGTTATAATAAGAAGTAATAATTTCTGTCTGACACAACACAAAAAGACTATCTTGTTAGATAGTCTTTTTTATATCTTCTTGGTAATCTTCATAAGCAGACATAAGAAAGTTTTTTTGTTCAGAAAAATTTTGTTTTGGTTGTTTGTTTAGATATTCATCTAATAATACCCATAATTCAGTAGCAATACTCAAAACATTATCAGGGTTTATATCTTTGGAGTATTTTTCTAATAATTGAGTATTAAAAATAAAACGAGCATACATTTCATAGCCATTTAAAATATATTCCACAACTTGCGATATATCTTTATTAAAATTTTCTAATTGAGTGTTCATAATAAAATAATACTATTATATATAAAATTTGCAAATATTTTTTTGTAAAAGTATATTATAATTAAAAAATGATAATAAAAGATTTAACACAAAATTATATAACAAACATTCTAGAAAAAGATAATTTATATTTGTATAAAAAGGTAAGTTACAGAAGCCAACCGTTCAGGTCGGCGCAGGCTCACTGATATTTGTTTTTAAAATTAAATTGAATA
>JAHIOZ010000076.1 GCA_018894995.1 Patescibacteria group bacterium
GCCACACTTCTCCGTTCCACTCCGAAGTTCGCGAAGACAAAAAGCAGAGCTTTTTGCCACAACGGATTTTGCTCCGCAAAATCCGTCAACAAACTTTTGCTTCACAAAAGTTTGCCTCCTTGCCTCCGCGGGCTTGATACTTACTATTTTACCCCCACACCTTTTTGCAATAAAAGGTGTGGGGGTTTATAATTATTCATATGGAAAATAAAAAAATAAAAGTAGCTATTAATGGGTGTGGTCGAATCGGTCGAGCTTTTTTGAAACTTGCAACGGAAAATAATTTTATTGAAGTGGTTGCTATTAATGATTTGGGAAGTATTGAAAACATCGCCTATTTGCTTAAGTACGATTCGGCATATGGAATTAGTAATTTGGAAATTTCTATTGATAACGACATATTGATTGTTAACAATAATCAAATTAAATTTTTAAGTGAAAAAGATCCTAGAAATTTACCTTGGGGAGATTTGGGTGTAGATATTGTCGTTGAATCAACAGGAGCTTTTAATGATTATGAGAAGTCTCAATCTCATATTGAAGCCGGAGCCAAAAGAGTTGTCATTTCCGCTCCGGTAAAAAATTCTCACAACAGTTCAGCTCCTGATTATAGCGGAATAGAAGGTCAAACTGTTTTGATGGGTGTTAATGAAGATACTCTAAAAAAATGCAAGATAAGTTCAAATGCTTCTTGCACGACTAATGCAGGTAGTCCTGTTTTGGAAATTTTGAGAAATAATGTTGGTATTGAAAAAGCGATGCTTAATACCGTTCATGGGTATACATCAACTCAAAAAATAGTTGATTCTCCAAATGAAAAAGATTTTAGAAAAGGACGAGCAGGAGCACAAAATATTATTCCTTCCACCACGGGGGCGGCGGTTGCGACAACCCAAGTAATGGAAGATTTGAAAGGAGTTTTTGACGGTATTGCTGTGAGAGTCCCTGTTATTTCCGGTTCTCTTTTGGATATTACTTTTGTCGCTAAGAAAAATACGACAGTTGAAGAAATTAATGAAATTCTTGAAAAAGCCAGTCAGCAGTCCAATTGGGAAGGAATTTTTTCGGTTACAAAAGACCCGATAGTTTCTTCTGATATTGTTGGGAGCAGATTTGCCTCTATCGCCGATTTGAATTTTACTCGTGTGGTGGGAGGAAATTTGGTAAAAGTTTTGGTTTGGTATGATAATGAGATGGGATACACCAACACACTCATCAAACATGTAATTAAAGCGGGAGAGCTGTTGTAATTCAAATATTGCTAAAATGTAAAGATTAAAAATACAAATTCAAAAGCGCAAAAACCAAACAAAACATGAAAACACTAAACACTAAAAACTTAAAACTAAAAACTAAGAAAAATCTGCCAAAGATTTTTCTTGCTTCCGACCACGCTGGTTTTGAATTAAAAGATGTTTTGATTGATTTTTTAATTAGTTTAGATTATGAGGTTTCTGACCAAGGAGCTTTCGAGTATGATGAACAAGATGATTACCCTGATTTCATTTCAAAGGTTGCCAAAAAAGTTTCTGAAAATCCGAGAGATTCAAAAGGAATTATTTTAGGAGGATCGGGTCAAGGAGAAGCTATTGTTGCAAACCGTTTTCCCGATGTCAGAGCCGTTGTTTATTATGGAGTCAATCTTGAAATTATAAAATTATCTCGTCAACACAACGATGCAAATATTTTGTCTTTAGGGGCGAGATTTTTGTCTGAAGAAGAAGCTAAAAATTCTGTTGAGCTTTGGTTAAAAACTGATTTTAGCGGTGAAGAAAGACATCAGAGAAGAATTGATAAAATAGAAAGTAGTTTTTAAAAATGATGAACAATTATCTCTGGATTGCCACAGATTTTTTGAAAGAATTTTTTAAATCACTTGGAAACCCGGTTTCCAAGTGATTTAAAAAATTCTTTCAAAAAATCCTCGCAAAGACAATTTGCCTTCGGCAAATTATTGACGAATTTTGGTAAAGCCAAAATTCGCCGTTCTAAAAACTTTACCCAGCACTAACTTTTTTGCAAAAAAGTTAGTGCTGGGTAAAAACTTAAATAAACACTATGAAAATAATTCCAGCAATAATACCAAAAAGCCTTGAAGATTTGAGAGAAAAAATATCTTTGGTTAAAGACCAAGATATTTCTTTTGTTCAAGTTGATATTACAGACGGTATTTTTGTTCCGTCAAAAAGTTGGCCTTTTAATGATTCAACTTGGAATTCAGGGATTCATTTTGAAATACCTTTTTGGAAAGAAATTAATATTGAATTGGATTTGATGGTTAAAACCCCAGAAGAAAAAATTTCAGATTGGTTGGATATGGGGGTAAAAAGAATTATTATACATGTTGAATCAACTGAAAAATTTGATGAAATAATAGATAAATTAAAAGGCAAGGTTGAAATTGGGATTGCTTTTAATATTGATACTCCGTTTGAGCCATACATTAATTTGTTGGAAAAAATTGATTTTATCCAATTGATGGGAATTGAGAAAATAGGTTTTCAAGGGGAGCTTTTTAGTGAAAAAATTTTTGATAAAATTAAAAATTTAAGAAATACAAAATCAGATGTTATAATAAGTGTTGATGGCGGAGTTAATTTGGAAAATGCACCGAGATTGATTGAAACAGGAGTGAATAGGTTGGTGGTAGGTTCGGCAATTTTTGAAAGTGGGGATATTAAAGGAACAACAAAACAGTTTAAAAAACTTTCTTAGTTTTTATAAAAATATGAATTTAGATGATAAAAAAATAAAAGAATTGGAAAAAACCGCCAACGATATTCGGATTTCAATTATTGAATCTTTGGTGGAAGCCAGTTCCGGACACACTGCTGGTTCTTTGGGAATGGCTGATATTTTTACTGCTTTGTATTTTCATATTTTAAAACATAATCCTAAAAAACCGGATTGGAAAGACAGGGATTATTTAATTTTATCCAACGGGCATATTTGTCCTGTGTTGTATGCAACTATGGCACATTCAGGTTATTTTCCTAAAAAAGATTTGATGACTTTGAGAAAATTGGGTTCGTCACTGCAAGGACATCCCCACAAAGAGTGGTTGAAAGGATTAGAAACAAGCTCTGGTCCACTCGGTTGCGGTTTATCACAAGCGGTTGGTATGGCTCTTGCAAGTAGAATTGATGAAGGAAATAGCACTGACAGATTTTTTTATTGTTTGATGAGTGACGGGGAGCTTCAAGAAGGTAACACTTGGGAAGGAATAATGTTAGCCGGAAAAGAAAAAATTTCTAATTTGATTGCTATTGTCGACAGAAATAATATTCAAATTGAAGGAACAACTGAAGATGTTATGCCTTTGGAACCGTTGGATGAAAAATTTCATTCTTTTAATTGGCATGTTATTGAAATAGACGGGCATAATTTTGAGAGTATTGTTAATGCGGTAAATGAGGCAAAAGTAATCACAGAAAAACCGATAGTGATTATTGCTTACACCGTTCCTGGAAAAGGAGTAAAAGAATTTGAGAGAGATTACCACTGGCACGGGAAAGCACCAACAAAAGAACAGGGAAAAAGAGCAATTAAAGAATTGAAAAGTAAAATAAAATGAATAAAAATCAAATCCTAAAATTAAAAGGGAGGACAATGGTTTTTATTGATTATGCCAATGTTTATGGTTGGAGAAAGAATTTAAAGAAAGAAATAAATTTAAAAAGTTTATTTGAGTACCTGACGGGTTATAATGAAATTTTAGAAATAAATTTTTATTATGGCAAGGACAACAATGGGAAATCAGAAGAATTTTTAAAAGATATTCAAAAAATCGGCTATCATATAAACACAAAACCGGTAAAACATATTAAAATAGAAGGGACAGATATTTGTCAAAGAAAATGTGATTTTGATTTGGAAATAGGATTAGATTGTTTTGAAGAGTTGGATAGTTTTGACGGCTTCGTGTTTTTTACCGGTGATGGGGATTTTGCCACATTGTATGAAAGATTGATTAAAAAAGGTAAACAAATAATTGTAATATATACGAAAGGACATTTAGGCAAAGAGGTTTGGCTTATGAAAAAAGGTATTTTTAAGACAGAATTCAGAAAGTTGAGCATATAAAAATGTCCCCCCCACTCTTGCGAGCAGGGGGGCGTGATTAATTAAAGTATACATTTTTGATTTATTATGTCAATAAAAAAAGTTAATAATTATGAAAAATTTAAATCCAAAAATATTTGATAAAGACATTGAAAAGTCCTCTACCAGAAAAGGTTACGGTGAGGGGCTTTTGGAAGCGGGCAGAAAAAACAAAAATGTTGTTGCTTTGTGTGCTGACTTGACTCATTCTACTTATACACATTTTTTTGCTGATGAATTTCCGGAGAGATTTATCCAAGTTGGGGTAGCAGAGCAAAACTTGGCTACCGTCGGTTCCGGTATGGCGACGATGGGAAAAATTCCTTTTATTTCTTCTTATGCGATGTTTTCCCCTGGGAGAAATTGGGAACAAATCAGGACAACTATCGCTTTTAATAATGTAAATGTAAAAATAGTCGGGTCTCACGCAGGCGTTTCTGTTGGTTCCGACGGTGGAACTCACCAGGCGATTGAAGATATAGCTTTGATGAGAGTAATTCCCAGAATGATTGTTTTGTCTCCTTGCGATGCAATCGAAGCAAAAAAAGCGACGATTGAAGCATCTAAAATCAAAGGACCAGTGTATCTTCGTTTGGCAAGAAATGATACTCCGATTATTACGACTGAAAAAACTCCGTTTGAAATTGGAAAAGCTCAAACAGTCTTTGAGCCGAAAAGTAAACTGCAGATTGGAATTATCGCAACCGGGCCTCTTTTGTATGGTGCAATAATTTCAGCTAAAGAGTTAGATGAAAAAGGAATTGGGGTTAAAGTTTTAAATTTGGCGACAATTAAACCGTTAGACGAAAAAGCCATTATTTCTTTGGCAAAAGAAACAAAAGGAATTGTAACAGTTGAAGATCACCAAAAAATCGGCGGTATGGGTTCGGCGGTGGCAGAATTATTGTCTCAAAAATACCCGACTAAAATTGAATTTATCGGGGTTGATAATAAGTTTGGACAGTCAGGCACCCCAGAAGAACTTCTAAAACTTTACGGTTTGGATACAAACTCTATCAAAAAAGCTGTTAAAAATCTTTTGAAATAATCTTTTTTTTGATGATAGTTTTGCTGTTGTTTTTGCAGGTGAATTTTTGGTGGATTTTTTCTGAACGCCCCCACCCTCTTTATAGAGGGTGGGGGCGTTCAGAAAAAATCCGCCCAAAATCCGCCTTCGTCGTTTCCGCGCATGCCCCGTTAAACATTTTATTTAACTGGGGTAATTCTGCGCATGCCCTGTTAAACATTTTATTTAACTAGGGTCAATTCCGAGATCTTCCGCGATTTCTTTGTTTTTTTAAAACAAAGAAATATGGGGATAACTTAACTTTTTTATATTTTTTTTATTTGCTATAATTAAAAAATAAATTAAATAACTTTAA
>JAHIOZ010000007.1 GCA_018894995.1 Patescibacteria group bacterium
ATATCATCATCAATATCGTCAAAAACTTTTATTATATCCGGAATATTTTTAAAAGGAATCAAAATTTGTTCAAAATCTACAGGGCTGTCTATTTCAATTTTTATTTCCGCCAAACGAAAAGAATCTGTCGCAACAAAAATTATATTTTTAGAGTCTGAATAAACCAAAACACTTGATAATTCAGGTTTTATATTGGAAGTGGAAGAACTATACCAAACAGACCTTAATCCTTTTATAAATTTTTTACTGTTTATCAAAAAAGAGTTTCCGTCTTTTAATCTCGGTATGGTTGGAAAATCATCGTTGGGTTGAGTTTTTATAATTGTTGAGTTGCTCTCGGTTAAAACAATCAAATTTCCATCCTTTGTTTCCAAATTAATTTTTGAACTTTTAAAATCCCCTGAAATCAAATTATTTAAAATATTCCCCGGGACAACAACCTCCCCTTCTTCTGCAATATTAACCGGAACACTTATCTCTATGCCTAAATCCAAATTAGTAGCAATAACTTTTAAAACTCCGTCTTTTGTTTTCAATAATAAATTATTTAAAACAGGCAAAGTTAAATTTTTCCCAGTGATTTTCTCGGCTTTTGAAACGGCATTTGATAATTTTTCTTTTAAACTTTCTAATTTCATATTTTTTTATTTTTTAGGGTATAGGGTTTAGGGTTCAGGGTTTAGTTTTTTAATTAAAACAAACAACATTTTTTGAACCTATTCTATTAATAATTATGCTTTTAAAAAAATCAATTTTTTATATAAATCTTTTGAAATTATAATCTGTGTTTCTAACTCAGCGGATGATGCCTCAGCAATACTCAAAAATTGAAGATATTCCTTTATACCCCTTCTTTTATAACCCTCGGCTATATTTGAAGGAAGAGAAACGGCGGATCTTCTCATTTGACTAACTAACCCATACATTTCATTTTGGGGAAATTTTTTTGTTATTTCATAAATCTCTTTTACTAATAAAATTGATTTTTGCCATACTATTAATTGTTTGAATGATTTTATATACATGAATTTACTATACCCTAAACCCTAAACGCTATACCCTATTTTAAAATGTGGACCTTATCTGCTCCAACTCCTGCTGAAGCAAACTATTCGTCTTTAAATCAGCTCTGACCTTATTGCAAGAGTGAATAACTGTCGTATGATCTCTTCCTCCAAGTTTTTCTCCTATTGAAGGGTAAGAGATATCAAAATCTTCTCTCAAAATAAACATTATTATTTGTCTTGGTCTTACAACTTCTTTTCTTCTGGATTTTTCGTAAATGGTGCTTTCTTCTATATTATAAAACTCGGAAATAATTTTAACAACCTCCTGAACAGAAATGTTCTTTTTTGGCTTTATGGTATTTTTTAGAAGATTTTTAATTTCAGAAAGTGACAATTCCCTGTTTTTCAATTGGGTTTGGCATAGCACTAAGTTTAAAACACCTTCAAGATCTCTAATGTTCCCTTGAATAGCCAAAGCAATATAATTAATAACTTCATCCGACAGATAAAAATTAATTCTTCTTGATTTTGATTTTAAAATTTCAATTCTTGATTCCGCATCAGGAGCCTGGACATCAACAATCATCCCCTGTCCGAATCTTGATTTCAATCTGTCTTCCAAACCTGGAATATAATTAGGATGTTTGTCTGAAGAAAAAATTATTTGCTTATTGCCGTCATAAAGAGTATTGAATAAATGGAATAACTCTTCCTGAGTTCTGTCTTTGTTTGATAAAAATTGGATATCATCCATAATTAAAACATCATATTTTCGATATTTTTCTTTAAAAGAATTTACTTTGTTTTGCTGAATTGAATTTATGCAATCCAAATAAAATTTTTCAGAAGTAACATAAAAAACTTTTTTTGAATCGGCTGTTTTTAGATGATTTCCTATCGCTTGAATTAAATGTGTTTTCCCATAACCGGAATTGCCATAAATAAACAACGGGTTATAAATTATTCCTCGTTTTTTTATAATTGCTTGAGAAGCGGCATGAGCCAATTCATTAAAAGAGCCAACAATGAACGAATCAAAAACATATCTAGGGTTTAAGTTGTCTTCTTTGTTTACATAAAAATCATCTAAAGGTAATTCGTTTATCAAACTGATTTGTTGCAAATTTGGAATACTTTTCTTTTTTGTGGAGCTGTTTATAACAATATATTCAACATTTCTTGTATTTTCTTTAATAGTTCTCAATGATTTTAAAATAAATTTATGATATTTTTCAAACAACCAATTTTTAACGAATTCATTAGGAACACTTAAAAACATAACACCATTTTCATATTTTAGAACATCAGTATCTTTAAACCAAGTATTAAAGTTAGCTTTAGAAACATTCATTTCAACATCTGATAATACCCTTTCCCATATTTTTTTATTATCATTAAATAAATTTATTTCCATAACTTTTTTAAATTATTTATTAGTAATTATATACCTGTTGAAAAAATATCAAACTTGTGAATAGTGCATTAGTATGTTAGTAACCTGTGGATAAGTCATTAGAAGTAAAATTAGGAACAATGTAAAGATAAAAACTGAAATTAGTTTGTGTTCAAAATAAAAACAATTCAAAATGCAAAAATTAAAATTAAAAATGACACTTAAAAATGAAAAATAAAACAACAACGAAAATTTGTTTCGGGAATTTCCATCAAAAAAATCGTTCAGCTACCAATCCCAAATCTCCAACTCTAAACTTTAAAAAATATGTTTGCTTTAAACACAAAACTAGTATATAGTATGCTCAATTAAGCATTTCACGATTTATCAATTTTAAATTTTGCATTATCATTTTTCATTTTGATTTTTGCATTTTGAATTTTCACCATGTCACAAACATATCAACCTAAAAAAGGAAAAAGAGCTAAAACTCACGGATTTTTGGTTCGACAAGCCACATCAGGCGGTAAAAATGTTATTAAGGCTCGAAGAAGAAAAGGAAGGACTAAATTATCTACAGTGTAGACAATTTCTTGAATTCTGAATTTCAAAAACAAAAAAATCGCTTTAGCGATTTTTTTTTTTTTTTTGTTTTCCGCGTCATTCTGTGCTTGCCCCGTTAAACATTTCGTTTAACTGGGGTTAAGTCTGCGACCTTCTGCTATTTATTTGCTTTTCTTGATATAATGATATAAAACAAAAACAATAAAAAGTAAGGAAGATTATACTTAATACATAAGTGGTAGTAAATTAGAAACAACCCCAGTTAAATAACATTTGTATTTTGTTGATTATCAGAGTATCAAATAACCGCAACAAACTACCTGATACTGAATTGATAAACTAACCAAATACAAATGTCTCAAATTTTGAAAAAATTTGATTTAACGGGGTAATATTTTTATAATTTACTCACCAAAATTAAATTTTTAAAAAAATTTAATTTTGGATTTGCTCATAAGAAAAATATTATGTTACCAAAAAAACAAAAAGTAAATAAAAAATTGTTTGACGAAGTGTTTAAAACTGGAAAAAGTTACCATTCAGATTTTTTGTTTTTGAAACTTTTAAAACTAGAAGATCCAAAAGAAAAAAGTCATTTTGCCGTAGTTGTTTCAAAAAAAATATCCAAAAAAGCGGTTGAGAGAAATTTAATAAAAAGAAGAATTTTTGCTGTTCTTAAAGAAAACAAAGACCAAATAAAAACCGGCTTTGCTGTGGTATTTTTTGTAAAAAAAGGAACAGAAAAAATGAGTTTTGAAGAATACAAAAAAGAAACGATAAACTTATTGGAAAAAGCCAAACTAATTTAAAATGCTCATAAACAAAAATGTGCATTTAACCGCTATCGCGATTAAATGCACATTTTATTTTTTATCCACTATCACAATTAGATGCACTTTTTTGGGTGTTGTTTTTATTATCTATCCACTAGATTTTCATTATCATTTATTTTTATCTATAACTTAGTAACCACTCACATTTGTTGAATTCTCACGGCCAATTAATAATTACTGGTTCGCCACAGATTTTTTGAAAGAATTTTTTTTGTATAAAAAGAACGGTCGTTCTTTTTATACAAAAAAATTCTTTCAAAAAAACCTCGCAAAGACGGATTTTGCGGAGCAAAATCCGTTGTGACAAAAGCTCTGCTTTTTGTCTTCGCGAACTTCGAAACGAAGTGGAGAAGTGTGGCGATCCAGACTAGCATCGTTAATTATTGATTTTAACGAGTTTGATGTTTGTAGGTGTGAGTGGTTACATAACGTAAACTTGTTTTTTACGCAACACTGTGATATCATTTTTGACAGTTAAGTTCGCCATATATGAGGCGGGCTTTTTTTAAAAAAATAACGAGCAAAGCGACTATATTTTTTTAACCCCGTTAAGTTCAAATTTCGTAGAAATTTGAATCATTTAAACTTTTATTGGTTTGTCATTTGGGTGTCGGGTAGCCCACATCGTGGCTACCTG
>JAHIOZ010000077.1 GCA_018894995.1 Patescibacteria group bacterium
AAAAAAGAAGCACAGCTAATCTGTGTGTTTTTGGGGTGTTTCAAAAAATATTAAAAAATTAGTTTCGTAATTTAGAGTATGAACGGCAACAATTTCGTCAATATCAATATCAACAAATTCGGGCTTGTGAGATTCAATTTTCAAAACGACAATCCCCACATCTGGTTTAAAGGCTACCAGTTTGCCTAAATATGGCAACCCATTTCTGAGTATCAACATTTTTACGCTTTCAAGTTCGTTACGAAAAATTCCTTCAAAATATTTAGTCGATTGTTTCATTAATAACTCCCTTTTTAAATTAATTAGAAATTTTTATTAAACAAAATCTACTAAAATGCTACGACAAAAGGTGGAAAAAAGCAAGTAAAAATCCAGTAACCACTCACACTTGTTGAATTCTTACGATTATGGAAATTACTGGACTGCCATGCTATCGCTCGCAGAGACGGATTTTGCGGAGCAAAATCCGTCGACGAAACGCCTTCGGCATTTCGTCTTCGCGAACTTCAGAGCGGAGCGGAGAAGTGTGGCGATCCAGATTAACTATGCCAGTTATTGATTTTAGTGAGCTTTATATTTATAGGTGTGAGTGGTTACAAAATATTCTCGTTGTTCGTTGCATTTATATTTTCTAAAAAACGCATTTTTAAAAAATTAGTCAGGATCGCCACGAAAATAAAAAGTAGGGTGTCGCACCCCCCACTCCGCTACGCTCCGCAAGGAGAACGACACCTGACTTTTTATTTTCTCGCGAAGACTTCTACGAACGATTTTTCAATGCGTTTTTTAGGGTGTCATCATCTGAGTATTCAAGTTCCGTTCCTGTTGATAATCCCTTGCCTAAAGTTGTTATTTTAAGGCCAAATTTGGCTCTTAATGGCTCTAAAATCTGCATAATGTAGTGGATTGTATTTTCTCCTTCGGGGCTTAAACTAAGGGCTAAGATCACTTCTTTCAATTCTTCTTTTTCGGATTTCTTTTCAATCAATTTCATCAATTCCTTGGAACGAACCCACGGAGCATTGTCATTCATAATAGGTAAATAACCGCCAAGAATAAAATATTTTCCGTTATAAATGTGATTTTTTTCAATATTTTCCATATCAGCATCTTTTCCAACTACCATCAAAACGGAATTATCTCTGCTATTATCAAAACAAATATCACACACAGAAGTCGCACCTCCGTAATTATTGAAGAAGCGATAACAAGATTTGCAAACTTTTACTTCGTCTTTGAGATTTAAAATATTTTCCGCCAATTCTTTTAAATAAGATCGATCTTTCGTCAGTAAAAAATAAACAAATCTTTTTGATTGTCTTGGTCCAATTCCTGGAAGCTTGCTAAATTTTTCTGTCAGTGAATCTATTAAATTCATATTTTTATTTAAATTGGTGCGAATTAATTTAAAAAGAATTATGAATCACAAATTATGAATCATGGATACTTTTTGATTTTTTAATTAAACCTGTAATAATTTTATGTGCAACTATAGTTTGATTAGCTAATTCTTTGAATTTATCTTTATCTATCAAACCAACATCTTTTGCAATTAACAATTGATTTTGCAATTCAGTTAAAGAACCGTGAGAAATCGAATAAAATTGAGTTTTTTCTTGATATGACTGTCTGCTAAAACCCTCGCAATATTTGAAGTTATTGATACGGCGCACCTTCTCATTTGACTAACCAAGCCAAATAACTCTTCTTTTGGAAAAAGTTTTGTTATTTCGTATATCGAAATAACAAGCTTGTGAGATTCTTTCCAAGCATTTAAATCTGTAAAAGATTTTATTTTTTCTGATTCATCATTCATAATTCGCTATTCATAATCCATTATTCATAATTCATGATTCATGATTCATTACTCATAATTTTAAAATGCATCAATATCCTCATCATCTCCAACTTTTGAAACGGCAAAATCATCAAAACTGTTGTTGTCAATTTCTTGGAAAGAAGCTTTTTTGTCATCAAAGTTAAGAGTCACCATTCCAGTTGGTCCATTTCTGTGTTTTTCAATAAGAATTTCAGTGATATTTGATTTCTGCCCGTCCTCATCTTTATCACGATGAATAAACATAACCACATCGGCGTCTTGTTCAATAGAACCGGAATCCCTCAAGTCTGAAAGCTTGGGACGACCGCCTCTTTGCTCAATGGCACGGGAAAGTTGCGACAAAGCGATTACTGGAACATCTAATTCTCTAGCTAAATGTTTAAGGGAACGGGAAATTTCCGTAACTTGCTGAACCATATTATCGGAAGCTTTAGTTTGAGTGGGTGCCATCAATTGAAGATAATCAACAATCACTAATTCCAATCCGTGTTGTCTTTTTATTTTTCTGGCAATTGAACGCATTTTTAAAATATTATTTGCCGGTTGGTCATCAATGAAAATCGGAGCTTTTGACAGTTTATCCAAAGAATCTCTGATAAGACTGAAATCATTTTCTTTGTTAAGATTTCCTGTTCTCAATTTCCAAGCGTCAACTTTGGAATCGGCGGCTAACATTCTATCAACCAATTGCTGAGAACTCATTTCAAGAGAAAAAATCAAAACCGGCTTTTTATTGTTTACGGCAATTTTTCTCGCCATATCAAGAGACAAAGCAGTTTTACCCATTGACGGTCGAGCGGCAAGAATAATTAAATCGGATTTTTGAAAACCTGATAATTTGTTGTCCAAACTTCTAAATCCGGTAGAAATTCCTCGAAGCTCTCCTTTTGATTCGTGGAGTCTGTTTAATCTTTCAAAAGCTTCGCCCAGAGCGTCTTTGATTTCTGTAATTTTATTTGAAACCAATGAAGAAGAAATACCAAAAACACTTTTTTCCGCTTTATCAATCGCTTCGTCCAATTCGTGAGATTCGTCGTAACCAACTCCCGCAATTTCTTCTGATGCTTCAATCAATCGTCGCATCATAAATTTTTTATGCACAATTTTGCCGTAGTATTCAATGTTGGCGGAGGAGGGAACTGTGTTAACAAGTTCCGCCAAATAATTATTTCCGCCGATTTGATCCAAAGTTTTTTTATCTTTTAATTTTGTTGAAAGGGTTAATAAATCAATCGGGTCTTTTTTAGAAAAAAGTTCCATCATTGATTTAAAAATAATTCGGTGTTTTTCAGAATAGAAACAACTTTCATTTATAAAATCCATAATTTCAAACAGAGCATCAGCTTTTAACATAACAGAACCGAGTAATGCTTTTTCCGAATCTAAATCTTGAGGAGGAATTCTTAAATTAACATTTGTTTTTTTAGACATACAAGCATTTTATCAAAAAAGAAGATAAGAACCAAATTAAAAAACATCAGAAAAGGGGAATAGCTGGGGAACAAGGGGGGATAGTCAAAAAACCGAAAAATTTAACGATTAAGCAAAGCTTAATCGTTAAATTTTTCGGTTTTTTGAC
>JAHIOZ010000162.1 GCA_018894995.1 Patescibacteria group bacterium
AAAACAACGGTCTTTTTTAAACCCTTTAGTTTTGTTCCGTTCCACGATGAGGGAATATTATATAACTGAATATTTTTGTTTGGTGGAATTTCCCTATAGCTTTGTCCGTCAATTTCTATATGGCGCTGAAGAATAAGAAGCTAAGATTGAAAAATTAAAATTATTGGAAAATCTGAATAAAAGGTGCCAAAATTGCCCCCAAAAGTAAATCAAGAGTAGAAACTGGCTGTTGTTCCATCAATTCAGCCGGGGGAACATATTCTTGGGGTAACTGCTGGCACTCATCTCCCTCGCATGGCAACATCTGCATCATTCCGCCATCCATAGGCTTCATCGGCTCCATATCCGGACCTGTCCCCGGCGAAAATTCTTGTAGCGACTGCTGGCATTCTTCTCCTTCGCATGGAGGTTTATTCATCATTGAATCCGGACCTATCCCCGGCGCATATTCTTGTGGTAACTGCTGGCACTCATCTCCCTCGCATGGCAACATCTGCATCATTCCGCCATCCATAGGCTTCATCGGCTCCATATCCGGACCTGTCCCCGGCGCATATTCTTGTGGTGACTGCTGGCACCCATCTCCCTCGCATGGAGGCTGCAAATTATTGCATTTTTCAGGATTGGTCTCGCAATATTTCTTGCATTCTTCCTCACTGGCGCATCCGCCCGGACCAGTCGTTCCTGGAGCAAACCCGTGTTCTTCGTCTCCCGGCTGCATATTTTCCGGCATTTGGGGCATGTTCTCCCCAAAACACTTCTGCATTTGGTCGCCTATCTCCTTGGGTGGCATAGCTTCGCCGTTTTTGAATTTAGCCGTCATATCCACTCCAATCAAAGACTCCAGGCAAGAATAAACTTCCGACGGAATATCCTGCATGGATTGCTGGAACTGCTGTTTGCCATCTTCCATCTGGCGAACATCATCATCCGACATCATGCCATTTTCTTTAGCAAAATTAAAACAAGTTTCTTGGTTATCCGGATTATTGCAAAAATTATCGCACTCTTCTATGCTTTTACACCCGCCCGGACCCTTTCCTTTGGTCTTTTTCATCATTTCAAATTCTTCTTTGGTCACCATCCCGTTGTCGTAAGCAAATTGACCGCAAATTTCCATATTGCCCTCCTGTTCGCAAAAAGCGTCGCATTCTTCTTTCCCTCGACATCCGCCCGGGCCTTTCCCTCCTGTCTTCCTGGCCATCTCCGCGTCTTTCGGATCCATAAATCCGGCAGCCAAAGCGAAATCCAAACAGGCGTCAAAATGAGATTCTTCCGAACAATAAAGGTCGCACTCTTCTTTTCCCCCACAGGGTGGCGGTGTAGCTCCGGCCTTAATGGCAGCAAGAACTTTTTTTGAATCCGCCAGTTCCTCTTCCGACATAAGGCCAACTTCTTGTCCAAA
Source organism: Patescibacteria group bacterium (assembly GCA_018894995.1). Taxonomy (GTDB): domain Bacteria; phylum Patescibacteriota; class Minisyncoccia; order Phycocordibacterales; family UBA12079; genus UBA12079. The sequence continues at coordinate 1,406 of JAHIOZ010000162.1, forward strand.
AGTTATACATTCTTCCATATGAGACGCTTCTGAACAGAAGGCATCGCATTGCTTCTTCCCGCCACAAGCGAGCATTTTTACTCCACGGTCTCTAGCGACTTGAATTTTCTTGGCTTCTTCCAACTCTTTGGCCGACATCAGCCCGTTCTTTTCGGCAAAAGCCACACATTCATCCATATGTTCAATTGAATCACAGTAGATTTCGCAGGAATCTTTTGTCGCGCAGTCTCCCGGACCAGCGCCTAGATTTTTAAACTTTCGAGCTTTTGCAATTTCTTCCGCCGACATCAAATTATGCTCTTCGGCAAAATCAAGACAGGCTCCCATATTGGCGGAATTGTCACAGTAAACCCCGCAGGCGGTTTTGCTCTCGCAATTTCCCAGTTCTTTAACCGGATATTGAATGTCTGAAACAGAAGCAAAAACGATTAAAGCCCCGCTCAAAATACTTAGAACGGCCAAACCTAAAAAATATTTTTTGATTTTCATAATCATTAAAATGGGTTAGTTTTTATATCAGAAAAAGGATTGGTTTTGGACATAGGATTCGTATCAGGCGCGTTTTCCATAGGATTGGATTGAGGATTAATTTCGGGCAAAACTCCCTGGCTGGCCTGCTTGCTCAAGTTTTCAGCTACACTACCGGCTTGTTCTATCGCATTTGGGCTTGTCACTTTCACCTTGTTTGTTTTTTGATAATATTGGTAACACCAATATCCAGCCACAGCAATGATTAAAACAGCCACCATGGCAACCAAGCCGATTAAAAATTTTTTGTTCACCCCGTTAGAAATCTTCATAATTTTTTACTATATTTAAATATATTTAATTTGAACACAAGCCCTTATTAGAACACTCCTTCACAGTTGAATTTCTAACGGGGTTCATATTCATAAAATTATTTTACCACAAAACCCCGACCTATTAAAACGTCGGGGTTTTGTTCCATATAAATTTTTACTGTATCGCATTCAACTGCGCCTGCAGAGCTTCTACCTGCTGAAGCATCTGCTGAATTTGCGCCTGCAAAGCTGATATGTCAGTGGTCGGTTCAACCGGAGTTGTTGGCATCGCGCTGTCTACTGAAGACTGACTACTAAATACTTCGACTAATTTAGCCCTCGTCTTAGGCCCAACATAACCGTAACCAGAATCGCCCTCCTTGGCTATGCCATATTTTTCTTGGAATTTCTGAACTGCTTTTTCGGTAAGAGAACCAAAGTATTCTGTTTCGTTTCCGGGAGAGCCCACACCCGAACCGGCTATCATTGTGTCTGGGTCGGAATTGAGAAGTTGCTGAAGCCTCTTGGTGTCAGAATTGGACATTCCTTTGGATATTCCCGATGTAAATATGGGAGATACGGATATCGCCACCTGAGATGGTTGCGCGACGCTTGGTGCGGTTAGAGCCACTTGAGTGAACACTTCGGCTAATTTAGCCCTAGTACCCGGACCAACTAATCCGTAACCTGTTGTGTTCTCGTCACCCGAAGAAACAATTCCATATTTTGCTTGAAACTTCTTCACTGCTTCTTTTGTCAGGGAACCGAAGTATTCTGTTTCGTTCCCGGAGGAACCAACGCCTGATACCAAGATTTGAGTGTCAGGGTCGGAGTTGAGAAGTTGCTGTAACCTTTTGACGTCCGAACTTGACATACCGAGTTTCATTGTTTTTGTGAACATAGCGCTGATTTGGGTTTGGATTTGAGTTTGGGTTTGAACCGGAGCTTCGCTAACTTCACTTTCAGTTTCCGTAGTGACCGTTGTTTCCGCTGTTCCAGGAATTACCACATAAACAGGCGTCGGTACCGAAGCGCCCCCACTGACACCACCCATTACACCTCCACCGCTAAGTCGCGCGCAGGAACCACTTGATTCAAGATAACCAGAATTGCAAGCGAGAGTACAAGCGGCACTACTGACCACGCCATTGGAAACCGACGCGCAAGTCGTGGCCGAAACAGCGCTTGAAGCCGCTGATTCACCGCTGGTATTGCTGGAAGTAACTTTATAATAATAAGTCGTTCCGCCTGTTAATCCGCTGTCGCTGGCTGAAACACCACTGGTAGTTGTTAAATAAGGGAAACTGCCATCGCTTGCGGTATCGCGATACAAGAGATAACCAGTGGCTCCGCTTACAGCTGTCCAACTCAAACTCATTCCCGTGTCTCCGCTTCTGGACACAGCCAAACCGGTCGGCGTAGTAGGCGCGCCCTCGGCAGTCGGTATAATCGGCGCAAAATCAGTTAAATGGCTTACTTGGCCGGTCAAAGTATGGTTAACAGTATCAAGAGTTGAAGCAATCGGATCCCATGTATTGGTCGTGGTATTCCAATAAGCCAGTTGTAAATTGCTTTCAGAAGAGCCGGCCGCTGTTACATCATCCGGGTCATAAGTAATGCTTAT
>JAHIOZ010000078.1 GCA_018894995.1 Patescibacteria group bacterium
ACAACAACAACAAAAATAAAACGAAAAACATAAGCACAAAACAACCAACTGATTTTTTCATCTCTTCTCCCCCTCTCTCTTTTTAAGAATTCTTATCGGGATTTCAATTTTTTCACTTACCCGATTATTTTTTTTCATAAATCACCCAAAAACGCGGGTAAACCGTTCGCTCTCGAGAAATTTTTCCGTATTGCGAAATTTTCGTTGTGTCTGAAACACCATCAGCGACACCGATAGGTTCCGAAAAAACAACAATTCCATCTTCATCGGTTTTGGAAATCTTATCAACTGCGTCAACAAGATTGCTTTCAACCAAAACTCCACTGGCAAGACTACCAGTCTTGTTGTCTTTTACAACAAGAAAAAAACTGACAATTTCACCATTGTTGGTAAAGATTTTTTCCGGTGGAAAAACTCTTTGAATGAGAAAATCCTCCGCTTGAGTTCTAATCTCAACTCTCAACGGACTGATTTCGTGAGTTTTCACGGCACAAGCCGACAAAAACATCAACAGCAAAAACAACGAGATAATAGACAAAAATTTTGTTTTCATTATTTTTCACCTTTTTTTTCTTAATTTATCTTAAAAAATCAATGAGCTTCTGCCCTATTAATACATAAAATCAAACCGAAAGTCAACGATTAAAAGTTTTTAGTTATCAGTTATCAGTTTTTAGAAATTATTTTAAAGCATAATTTTAAAAAACAAAAAAAGGCCATTGCAATAAAATTGCAATGGCCTCGCACTCAAAAGTGCTATTGATAAAAAAACTAGAAAGTGCTATCGAATCGAAGGCTGAGTCCGGCTATACCGATTGTCTCATTCTCCTCATCGCCAGGTCGGGATTGAGTAATTCCGACCACATACGGCTCAACGGTAATCCCCGAACCACCGATGTCAGAATATCTGGTGGAAATTTTTAACATCCCGAAACCGAAAATGTCCGGTTCGCGACCGAAGACACCATCATTGCCACCACCTGACAGGTCAACTTCCAACCCCCCCGGCATAACACTTGGGAGAACAAAAAAATTGGTTTTGACGCCAACTCGTGCCATAAAACCGCCCCCCATGGTCATTGTGTCTTCGTCGTCTGGCCAAGATCCTTGACCTTCCGCATAAAGACGGAGGCCGTCACACCAACTGGTAGCTCCAACACGGGGAAGATAAAGTCCCAAATATGCTGAATGAAAATCTGTGTTGAGGTCGTGGTCAACATCCCAGAGGTCATCATATTTGTATCCGATGTCAACGAACATATCGTTGACAAAAATCTCGTGGTAGATGCCAATGGAATAAGACTGCCCGTCCCCAAAATCCATCTCACCGTTAAGCGAGTTGGAATTCTGGGCATGAATGTATAGGCCCGACGGACGATGCCAAAGGTAAATGTTCTCTCCAAGATCAACATCCTCGGAAACAAAACCTCCGATCTCGCTGAAACCGCGACTCGCCAAGTTGGCGCCAACACCAACCTGCCAATTGCCGGAATCGGGAACTGAAGGTTCCTGACCAAACAATTGATCCTCCTGCCAATCTCCGGCGACTGCCGGTAAAACTGACCCGAACAAAAACAGCGCCCCCGCCAACACAATTCGCTTTTTCATGCTCTTTCTCCTCTATTCTTTTTTTAGTTTATCCAACCGACAAACTCGGCTGAAACCTGACAAAATACTACTATCCAAACAACTAAAAGTCAACACCAAAAATATATTTCTCCAAAATTACCCAAAGTCATTGACACAAGCAATCACCAGTGTTAAGATTTCGGAAACCTATGAATCCGATAAAAAAACAAAAAAAGGATACCGTTCCGGAAAATCTACCAATACAAGAAAACCAAAAAGACAGTTCTTTGGTTGTTTTGAGGATTTCAAAAAACAAACTTAAAAAAATCAGTCAAATTTTAATTATTTTAATTATTTTGCTTGTTTCAGCTCCAAGAATTATAGATAATGTTTCGGATACTTTAGGTTATGTTCAGCAAGAATCTAAAAAGTTCCCTGTGGTATTCCCTGCACTTACTTTTGTCGGCACCTCAGTCAGTTCTTTTGTTTATGAAGAAGTTAAAAATGCTTTCAGCTTTACGATGGAAAATCTAGCCTCTGTAGCAGAAATACTTTACACGAGAAAATTAACTCCTGAAGAAGTGGAAAAGATTTCTAACGGTTCCACCAACATAATAGAAGAAAAAGCAGAACCTGTAAGAATCATTATTGATGATGCCAGTATTAATTCTATAATTTTAAACCCACAAGAAACTGATATTACTGTTCTTGAAGAAGCATTAAAATTGGGTGTCGTTCGTTATCCGGGGTCAGGATTATTGGGAGAAAACAACAACATTTATTTGTTTGGCCATAGCACCAGTTATGAAATTGTAAGAAACCAAGTCTACAAATCATTGAATGGATTGGGTAATTTAAAAAAAGGAGCGACTATCAGAATTCAATCTTTAAATAAAGAATATATTTACAGAGTTACCTCTGTAACAATGCAAAAAAACAGTGATGCGATTGTCCGATTTAATACAGGAAAAAAGACTTTAACAATTTCCACCTGCAACACCTTGGGAAGCAAAGAAGACAGGTATATAGTTGAGGCTGATTATATAACCAGTTATCCGATAACTTTGATTAACGATTCTCAAAACAACACAACTGTTACAGTTACAAACAAGAAATCACCGACTATCCCGGCACAACCGGTTAAAAATCAAACAACTCAGCAACATCAATACACGGAAATTCCAATTACTCTTCCGGCGACAACTCCAACAATAGCCATTTCAAACCCATATGGAAAAGTTGATTTGACTGCCAAAATTACAGAAGTGGGAATCTTAGATTCTGAAACAAAAACTTTTATTGCAACCTCGACTTTAAAAACTAGCAACAAAATTGCCTTTAAATTTATTGTTACAAATTTGGGTGACAAAGAAATCAATGATTGGAGATTTAATGCGGTACTGCCGACAGACCCTTTTTACATTTATCACTCAAACACTCAAAATAAATTAGGCCCCGGAGAATCAATTGAATTTTCTATTGGTTTTGACAAACCAAGATTGGGAGAAGGAACAATTATCGTTAATATTGACCCTGCCGGAGAAATTTTTGAAAAAAACGAAGACAACAACATCATCAAAAAATCCATCACTATTGTTGAATAATTTAATCAACAACCATAGCCTGAAAGTGATAAAATCCGGGGAAGCTGAGCTTCCCCGGATTTTTGTTTTTTAGTTTTTTAATGGAGGTTTCTCTTGTCCCGAGGACGAACTACCGAAGGCAGTTCGTCACAACAAAATACCTAGGTATTTTGTCTCTGCGAACTTCGGAGCGATAGCGGAGAAGTGTGGCAGTCCAGACTAATTTGTCTGTCAAACAGCGGGGTGGTTTAAAAAAATGATGCTGGATTGACACGCCTAACCGTATTTTTTTAATTAACTCAACGGGTTGAGTTAATTAAAAAA
>JAHIOZ010000079.1 GCA_018894995.1 Patescibacteria group bacterium
AAGAATCTTCGTCATACAAAATAGTCACAAAATAAGTTAGACATATTTTCTTTTTTCCGTTGGTTAAAGTATAAAAATGAGGAAGACTCGCATTTTTATATTTTTTTTCAATTCTTCCAACATTAAGTTTCCCATTATAACTATTTTGATTATTCCCAACAAAAATATCACTTAAATAATCGCCAATATTGGTTTTCCCTTCTAGTGAAGCTTTTACTGTTTTTAAATCAATATGGATGTAAGCATCTTCGACTTCAAAAAACAAGTCTGATCCGACAGGAGAAGAATTTGGCTGACCTATCCCCTTACCATTAAAAAGAGCGTAAACAATTCTTTCAGCTCCCACAGCAAAATCAGAAATTCCAGTTTTATATTTCTCAAACCAATCATTTTTAATTTTTTCTTTTGTATCAAAACCTTGAAGCATTTCATCCTCTGCAAACTTCAAAAAGTGATAAAATTTTTCCAAATATTTTGATTCTAGTTTTTCTATTTCTTTATTTGTCATTCTAATATATTTTTAATTTCTTTAGCAATTTTTTCTGCCAACAAGACAGGAACGGCATTTCCTATTTGTTTATACATATTACCTAAACTTCCATAAAAAATAAAGTCATCCGGAAACGTTTGAATCATCGCACATTCTCTGACAGACATTCTTCTTTTTTTGTTTGGGTGAATTTCAGGACCTGTTGCTGTTATTGTATCACTTGGACTATCCCAATTATTAATTCTCAAAGACTGTTCAAATTTAATGTCTTTTAACTCCAGCTCAGTTACTAATTTATCAAATTTACTATCAAAATTGAAAATTTCTTTGAGTTTTTTCCAATCATTAGGGTTAGGAATACTTCCCGAATTATTATCTTTTCTAAACCAATGTCCGGCTGTATAAGAATAACCAAACATTTCATCTATTTTTTTTGTAGAAATTCCAGCTTTGTTTCTCCACTCTTTTAAATAATCGCAAACATCGTGTTGATTAATATTGTTTTTTCTTCCCCAAAATTTATCGTGAACATTGACTCTGGCAATGTGATTATAAATAATTTTTCCATTACTCTTTTGAGGATTATTACTTATCCAAAGATTTTTTAAATGACCTATGGTTTCTTTTGTTGTTACATAAGAAGTCTTTCCAATTCCATGAGTCGGTTTTGGGAATTTATTTTCTTTATTAATTCTATTCCCCACTATCAAAACTCTTTCTCTTTGTTGGGGCACTCCATAATCGGCAGAATTAACTAATTTATAATCAACATTGTAACCCAATTTTTTAAAATCACTGATAATCATTTCAATCACAGCCCCTCCTTCCATAGAAAGAAGACCTTTAACGTTTTCAGCAACAAAAATCTTGGGTTTCTTATCTTTTATAATTCTCCACATCTCTCTGTATAAAAAATTTCTTTCATCCTCCATACTTCTTTTTTTATTTGCAATAGAAAAACCTTGACAAGGAAAACCACCCAGCAATATATCAAAATTATCAGGAATTTCTAAACTCTTTATTTTTGTTATGTCTTCCAAAATTATATGGTCACCAATATTTTTTTTATAAGTTTCTACGGCATCAGGAAAAAAATCATTTGCCCAAATTATTTCAAAACCCGCATTTTTGAAACCTAAATCCAGACCACCGCAACCGGAAAACAAACTGGCAACAGTTAGTTTTTTATTTTTTATTTTAGTAGATAACCCCATTTGTTTAAATTATAACAAACTATTTTCAAAAGGCAAGTCTAGCTCTACCCAAAAAATTGTGGCGTCTTTATTTTTATCTTAAATCATAAATCTAATCTACTTTATAGACTTTCAACTTTATAAACTTTATACTTATTTATATGAAAATAATAAGCATTGACCCCGGTTACGAACGGGTCGGAATCGCAATTATAGAAAAATCACCCGACTTGGAAACCGGGTTTCCAAGTGAAAAATTGGTTTATTCGGAGTGTTTTAAAACTTCTGCAAAACTTTTACTCACAGAAAGGCTTTTTTTAATCGGGCAAGAAATTGATAAAATAATCAAAAAATATGAACCGGATGAAATGGCAATTGAAACATTATTTTTTACTTCCAATCAAAAAACCGTAATGGGTGTATCAGAAGCTCGTGGAGTAATTATGTATCAAGCCCTTTTAAATAAAATTCCGGTTTTTGAATACACTCCCCTACAAATTAAAATCGCCATAACAGGTTATGGACGAGGAGACAAAAAACAAATTATAGCGATGTTGGGTCATCTGATAAAAATGGAAAAAGAAATTAAATACGATGATGAATATGATGCAATCGCCGTTGGATTAACCCGTCTTGCCTGCAGAAGATGATTGTTTTATTTCAACCATCTTAAACAAGATGAAGAAAAACTTCTCCTTTTTTAAATATCAAAGGGGTGTGGAAAACTCGGTCTTGCATAACAAAGCAAAATCTGATAAAAAGTATAAAACTTGAATTTATTAATTTAAGTTATTACCTGAATTATGAAATTTATTTCACAATTCAGAATTATTATTTAATATTTTTTTAAAAATATGGAAGAAGAAATTATTAGTGACGAAAGTTTATTAGAAGATGACGAGATACCGGAAATTTGTAATTGCGGAGAATGTGAAGAGTGTATAAAAGAAAAAGGAGAATGCACTTGTGGAGATTGCGAAGTTTGTTTGAGCAAAGAAGAAGATGAAGATGAGGTGGAAGATTTATTTGACGACATTGAACCGGAAGATTTAATTTAATAAAAAACTCCAACAAAAACACCTCAAAAAAACGAGGTGTTTTTGTTTTGAAAAAATTTTTTTACGAATAACAAACAATAAACCTCCTATTATTGTTTTGTCACCATTTTTTTAGTATCCTTATACACATATGAACAAAAAACAAATCAAAAAAGATCTTTCAATTTTCTTAATTGCCATCGGCATATTCGGAGCAAGTTTTCTGATGCTCTGGGCATCAACCTTTAAAATCCCAAACATTAAAAACTTGGAAGAAAGAATAAATTTTCAATCAAGCAAAATATATGACAGAACGGGAGAAATTCTTTTGTATGATATTTACAAAGACAAAAAAAGAACTATTGTTCCTTATGAAGATATTTCTCGTTATGTAAAAAATGCAACGGTTGCGATTGAAGATGCTGAATTTTATGAACACAACGGAGTTAAGCCAACCGCATTTTTTAGAGCGATTATAGCAAACATAAAATCCGGTAATTTTGGACAAGGCGGTTCTACCATAACTCAACAAGTTGTAAAAAACACTCTGTTAACCACAGAGAAAAAAATTTCCCGAAAACTAAAAGAATGGGTTCTCGCAATAAAACTTGAAAAAGTGATGACAAAAGAAGAAATTTTAACTCTCTATCTAAACGAGGTTCCTTACGGCGGAAGTATTTATGGAATTGAAGAAGCCAGCTTGGTATTTTTTAGTAAAAACTCAAAAAATTTAACTTTGGCCGAATCGGCTTATCTTGCTTCTATTCCCAAAGCACCGACATTTTATTCGCCTTACGGGGAAAACAAAAATAAACTTGATGAAAGAAAAGATTTGGTTCTCGAAAAAATGCTTGAAAATAAATTTATAGAGGAAGAAGAATATGAAAATGCAAAAAAAGAAGTTATTGTTTTTAAAGCAAAACAAGAAACAGGAATTCAAGCCCCCCATTTTGTAATATTTATCAAAAAATATCTTGAAGAAAAATACGGCGATGAAGTTTTGGAAAAGGGTGGTTTAAAAATAACAACAACATTAGATTATGAACTGCAGGAAAAAGGAGAAGAAATCGCCAAAAACTATGCGCTGGAAAACGCTGAAAAATTCAATGCTGAAAACATAGCTTTCGTAGCAATTGATACAAAAACAGGTCAAATACTGACAATGGTTGGGTCTAGAGATTATTTCGATGAAAAAATTGACGGAAACTTCAATGTCGCAACCGCTCACAGACAACCAGGGTCAGCTTTCAAACCTTTCGTTTATGCCGCAGCTTTTAACAAAGGATTTTTGCCAGAAACAGTTTTGTTTAATCTGCGAACGGAATTCTCAACCTACTGCAATCCCAACGGAACTCCAATCAACCCAAACGACGGAAACAAATGTTACCGTCCGGAAAATTATGACTACAAATATACAGGTCCGATGACATTAAGAAACGCTTTGGCTCAATCAGTTAATGTTCCGTCTGTTAAATTACTTTATTTGACAGGAATTCAAGACTCCTTAAAAACGGCAAAAGATATGGGAATTGAGAGCTTAACAAATATTAACCAATACGGACTGACTTTGGTTTTGGGAGGTGGAGAAGTTTCTCTTCTTGATATAACCAGTGCTTATGGTGTTTTTGCAAACGAAGGAATAAGAAATCCATATACCGGGATATTAAAAGTGGAAGATGAAACAGGCAAAATTATTGAGGAATTTAAACCACAATCAAATAGGGTTCTGCCGGAACAAACGGCTCTCCTAATTTCTGATGTTTTATCAGACAATGAAGCTCGAACCCCCGCTTTTGGAGCATGGTCTCCTCTTTATTTTGAGGGAAGAGATGTCGCATCAAAAACAGGAACGACAAACGATTATAGAGATGCCTGGACTATTGGCTATACAACACAAGTCGCCGTGGGAGCTTGGGCGGGAAATAATGACAACAGCTCCATGGAAAAAAAAGTTGCCGGATTTATTATAACTCCCGCATGGAATACTTTTATGAAAGAAGTTTTAAACAAATATCCCGATGAAAAATTTAAAAAACCGGAACAAACTCAAACTGAAAATGTAAAACCTGTTTTAAGAGGTTTTTGGCAAGGAGGCGAAACATATTTTATTGATAAAATTTCCAGCAAACTGGCAACGGAATACACACCGGAAGAAACAAAAGAAGAAAAAGTTATTCCCGGTTATCACTCAATATTACATTGGGTAGATAAAAATAATATTCTTGGCCCCAGTCCAAAAAATCCCGAAAATGATGTTCAATACTACAGGTGGGAATATGCCGTTGAAAAATGGGTGAAAGAGCAAAATCTTCCAACCACAGTTGCAATACCGACAGAATATGACGATGTTCACAAACCGGAATTTGCTCCAAAAATCACAATAATTTATCCTGAAAAAGACAAACAATATAAATCTTCGGAAAAAATAAATGTTATGGTAAGCAGTGTTGGTAAATATCAACTGACTAAATTAAATTATTATTTGAATGGAATATTTATCGGGTCATCCAACACAAAAGTATTTTCTTTTGTTCCTGACAGTGTAAATGATATTAAAGAAAACAACGAATTAAAAATTATTGGATTTGATTCAGTATTAAACAAAGGAGAAACGACGACAACACTTAAACTGGAGATTTAATTACAAAATCAAAATCCGGGGAAGCTGAGCTTCCCCGGATTTTTGTTTTTTAGTTTTTTAATGGAGGTTTCTCTTGTCCCGAGGACGAACTACCGAAGGCAGTTCGTCACAACGAAATACCTGTGGTATTTTGTCTCTGCGAGCTTCGGAGCGATAGCGGAGAAGTGTGGCAGTCCAGACTAATTTGTCTGTCAAACAGCGGGGTGGTTTAAAAAAATGATGCTGGATTGACACGCCTAACCGTATTTTTTTAATTAACTCAACGGGTTGAGTTAATTAAAAAA
>JAHIOZ010000080.1 GCA_018894995.1 Patescibacteria group bacterium
AAGAAAAAATTTTTGAACAAGAAGTTGAACTTTCCCCAGGGAGTCATTCAATAATTTTGTCAAAGGCCGGATTCTGGCCTTGGACAAAAAAAGTTGAGATAGCCAAAAAAGAAAAAAAAGAAATTGAACCATTTTTTATTCCTCAAAACACAAACGGATTTATTATCAATGAACAAGATCCGGAATATGAAAATATAATTTTTCTTTTTGAAACTCGCAAAACTCACATAGACTGGGAAAAAAATGAATACACTCCTAAAATAATAAGTGATTTTGAAACAGAAATAAGAACTTCTGATTTTTACAAAGATAGAGAGGATGTGATAATAATTGCCGTGCAAAACGGAGTTTATGCATTAGAAATAAACAGCGACACAACACCTAATTTCCAGCCGATTTACAAAGGGGGAGAACCTGTCTTCGTTAAAAAAGATAATAATTCCATATACATAAAAGATGGTGAATTACTGATGGAAGTAAACTATTAATATGAAACTGATTATTGCAATACCAGTTTATCGAAACCGTTTTTTTAAATCGGAGTTCTTTTTTTCATCTCTGAATTTCTCGCCGGGCTCAATTATTTTTGTTTCTCTAAACAAAAAAATTAAACCGGCGATTGTGATGGAAATATGCGAATCCGAAGAAAAAAAATTTTTCATCCGAAAAAATAAAATCAAAATAAACAAAGTAAAAGATTCTGCTGAAATTCCTGTTTTTAAAAAAGAAACAATTGAAACAATTAAATTAGCTTCTGAAAAAACAGCTTATTCTGTTGAAGAAATTTTTCAAAAAATAATTTCAAAAGAAATAGTTGAAAAAATAAATAAACTCACACCTCAAAAATTTCAAGGAAAAGAAGCTGAAAGCATTAAAAAATTTGCTGATAAAATAACGATAGAATTTATAAAAAATAAACTCAGAAAAAAACAAACAGGTGAGAAAAAAGAAGAAAATAAATTTGCCATTAAAACAATCGGCTCGTTATTGTCGCAAAAAAAGATAACAAAAACTTCTCTCCATTCTGAAAAACACTATCTTGTAAACGAAATACGAAATTATTTTGGCGAAAGTGCAAAAAAAGGAAAAGGTTCTTTTGGTTTTTATCTTGGTTTTTTTAGCAGAGTGCCCAACCCAACAATTTATCAATACTGGTCTGAAGTTAAAGGAAGCAGAAAATCAATAAAAGACCAACAAAAACTATTTTGGTGGAAACTCGGACAATATTCAAAAGAGAAAAAATAGAAAAAATTAGTAGTAAGTATTAAGTAATAAGTAGTAAGTGACGAATTTTGCGAAGCAAAATTCGTCATCGTGTTTAAAAATTATAATTAGAAATTCAAAATCAAAAAACTATTGGCTATAATCCTCTAAAATTACTTTCTTTTATTTTTTGAACGCTCCATCTCAGTCAAATGTTGCTTTCTCAAACGCACGCTATTTGGTGTAATTTCCAAATATTCGTCTCCTGACATTATTTCGAGTCCTAATTCAATAGAAACTTTTTTTGGTGGTACAAGTGTAATGTTTTCATCAGAACCAGATGCCCTCATATTCGTCAATTGTTTACCTTTTATTGGATTTACTGTCATTTCTTCGCCTTTTGAGGTATTACCAATAACCATACCCTCATAAACTTCAGTATTTGCACCGATATACAGTTCTCCTCGTTCTTGTAAATTATACAAAGAAAATCCAAGTGCTTTTCCGGTCACCATTGATATCATTGAGCCTGTTGCTCGCTTGGATATTGTCCCGGCATATTTTTTAAATCCGGTAACTCTGCTTGAAATAATTCCTTCGCCTTTTGTATCCACAATAAATTGACCTCTGTAACCCAAAAGACCTCTGGTAGGCATTTCAAAAATCAAACGCACCGTATTTTCGTGTTGTTTCATTTCAGAAAGCACTCCTTTCCTTTGCCCAAGTTTTTCTATTACAATCCCTTGAAATTCACTTGGTACATCAATTGTAACTTCTTCAAAAGGCTCAAGTTTTTCTCCGTCTTTTTCTTTTGTAATAATGCGAGGTTGCGACACTTGAAGTTCGTATCCTTCTCTGCGCATATTTTCAAGCAACACTGCAATATGCAATTCACCGCGTCCGGAAACTTTTGCCCCTCCTTCTGAAAAATCAACTTCAAGACCCACATTTATTTCAAGTTCTCTTTCCAGACGCTCACGAATTTGTCGCCCAGTTACATATTTGCCCTCTCTGCCGGAAAAAGGAGAATTGTTAACCAAAAAATCCAACTTGATGGTAGGCTCGTCAACTTTAATGGCGGAAAGCGCCTCTGCTTTTTCATCCGTTGTAATGGTTTCGCCGATAAAAACATTAGGAAGACCGGCAACCATAACAATATCGCCCGACATCGCTTCTTTAACTTCATCACGGGAGACACCTTTAAATGTAAACAATTTGGTTATCTTCCCTTTTCTTGTTTCGCCCGTCGGTTTTTTTACAAAAACAGAGCTTCCGTCTTTTAACAATCCTTCATATATTCTACAGATAGCCAACCTCCCAAGAAAATTATCATAGCCAAGATTAAACACTTGAGCTTTTACAGGAGCTTCAATATTTGATAGTGCAGGAGGAACCTCTTCTAAAATTGTATCCAAAAGTGGAGTTAAATCTTTTGAATCATCCTCCAAATGTTTTTTTGCAATACCTTCACGGCCGATTGCATACAAAGTGGTAAAGTTAAGTTGGTCATCATTTGCGCCGAGTTCCATAAAAAGTTCAAGGACATCTTCCTCAGACTTCTTTGGGTCAGCTGCCGGTTTGTCTATTTTATTGATAACAACAATCGGTTTTAATCCGAGCTCTAAAGATTTTTTCAACACAAAACGAGTTTGTGGCATCGGACCTTCTTGTGCATCAACAATCAAAAGAACTGAATCAATTGAACGAAGCACTCGCTCCACTTCTGAACCAAAATCAGCGTGCCCTGGGGTGTCCACAATATTTATTTTTGTATCTTTATAAAAGAGTGATGTGTTTTTTGCATAAATAGTAATTCCTCGCTCCAATTCCAATTTGTTGGTATCCATACTCATTCCCTCAACAAACATACCCGTCTGTCGCATAATAGCATCGGTTATTGTGGTTTTTCCATGGTCAACATGGGCGATAATTGCAATGTTTCTGATTTCCATAATATTTTTCTTATGAGCGAAGCGAATTAGAAAAATCAGATTTGTTCTTCAATAATTTTTTAAACTAAAATTTTAAAATTTGCAAATAATACGAAGAGAAAAAATTTAGTTTATGCTATGCATAGACTCTATTTTTTCTCAAAGTAGTATTTGTGAATTTGAGAATTTTAGTAAAAAATTATTAAAGAACAATTCTGCAACCCCGTTAAATCATTTTTCGCAGAAAAATGAAACTTTTGTTTTTAGGTAAAAACAAAAGATATTTAACACGGGTTATTTTCCTAACCCACCCCCACTCAATTACATTTAATGAATTAAAAAAAGCGCGTTAAGCGATTTTTTACATACAGGTAAGAATATAACAAAATTGGAGTAAAAGCAACTGTCTCTTGCTTATTTTCAATTTCTACGCTTCAATCGTTTAAATTTTATATAGTTGAAACTCATCAGAGGTGGAAGAAAAATTGAGAAAAAAAAAAGGTTTGCCTTCGGCAAACCGTTTTTTCCTCAATTTTTCTTCCACAAAACTATCCTAAAATTTTTTTAAGATCATCTTGATGTGACTGCATTACTTCCATAGTCGCAGCCATCTGATCTTTTCCTCTTTTCATTTTCTCCTGAACCTCTGTTCCAATCTTTTGGAACAACTCAGGATTTTCAGTAATAATTTTAATCATCTTTTCTTGCTCAGCCTCGGGAACACCTTTCATTTGAGACTTAAGCATCTTTTTCATTAACATATCTTTTATACTCATATTTTTTAAAGCTCACAGTTTAAAGCTCGTAGCATTAATTGAACAACAAACTGTCAAAAAATTAAATTTATAATATTAAAAATGATACCATATTGTTTTACAAAAATATATTTTTATAATTTGCATTAAATTTTTTAGATATGAAAAAAGCCGAACCCCGAAAGGAACGACTTTTTTCAGCGTACTTACTTAATTTCCGAAGAAACTAAATAAGTACATTTACTATGTTACCAAAATATGAAAATGACACAACTTTTCAAATACAATTTTTTGTACCATAATTTTTTCACCGAATATGCAAAAAGCCGACCGAAGCCGACTTTCTGCGTTGTACCCACATTCACTTCATGGGCGAACCAACAAAATTTATGCAAGTACATTGGAAGGAATTGCCGAAGCAACCCCCTCCAATGTACCTACATCAACACTGGCGAACCAACATATCAGTAGATACATTTACTATGTTACTATATCAAAAAAATATTTCAACCCTTTTTGTGGAAAAGTGGGGATAACTTGAATCCACCGATTTTTTGAGAAATTAGTGAAATTTTCATTTACCAATTTTCAATTTTCACTTTGAATTATGAAACTGTTAAAATTTTCCGGATTGCTTCACTTTGTCCGCGAAGACGACGAAAA
>JAHIOZ010000177.1 GCA_018894995.1 Patescibacteria group bacterium
GGGAACGATGCTCTTTTTCCGCTTCTTCTTGAAGGATTTTTTTGGTTTCGGGATTAACCTTAATACCTATCATGACTTTCATGGCCTCCATATATCATGAAATTAAAAAAATGCAAACTTTTAACTTGCCAGGTTACTTTATGAAAGCGGGACGCTCTTTAATAATTTAATTGACATTATATCTAATTGATATTAAAAGCATAATATGCCAAGGACAGCCCGACTGGATGCTCCTGGTGTTCTACACCATGTAATGATTCGAGGGATAGAACGCAGGAAAATATTCCGCAATAATATTGATCGTGAGGATTTTATTGAAAGACTTGAGGTTCTCTGTCCCGCTACGCATACAAGCTGTTATGCGTGGGCTTTTTTGTCTAATCATGCCCACTTTCTTTTCCGCACCGGCACGGCGCCACTATCCAGACTCATGGGGCGACTTCTCACCGGTTATGTTATTGGCTTTAACCACCGACACAGACGTCGTGGCCAGTTATTTCAGAACCGATTCAAATCTATTGTCTGTCAAGAAGATGCTTATCTCCGAGAATTGGTAAGGTATATCCACTTAAACCCTATTCGTGCAGGAATTTTTAATACCCTTGATGAATTAAAAAGCTACAAATATTGCGGCCATAGTTCTCTAATGGGCAAAACGAAAAGGAAATGGCAGGACATCGATTATGTTCTCGGCTATTTTGGGAAAAGGAAGGCTCAATCAAGAAAAGAATATGAATCCTTCGTTAAAGAAGGGCTGCCACAAGGTCGAAGGAAGGAATTTACTGGTGGAGGATTGATACGAAGTCTTGGTGGTTGGATTGAAGCTCGAGAAAGTTTGAAGGGTCGTGATCATGTGATGAGCGATGAAAGAATCCTGGGTGATTCAGATTTTGTCGATTCAGTTATTTCACAATCTGAGGAACAATATGAACGGAGGCATAAACTCAAACGGCAGGGATTTGATCTGCATCGTATTGCCGAGAGAGTTGCTGAAGTCTTAGAAATGGAACCGGATGGAGTTTTTTCAAAGGGGCGGCAGAGTAGAAAAGTAAGAGCAAGAAGTTTTCTCTGTTTTTGGGCTGCAAGGGAATTGGGCATGTCTCATACAGCCCTGGCTAAGAAATTAGAAATGAGTCCGGCCGGCGTAGGATTTTCAGTGGAGAGGGGAGAATCAATAGCAAAAAAAGGTAACTATTTGCTTATAAATTGAGTTATTGAATTTTAAAAGAGCGTCCCTATTTACTAATTTTTATGGGCAAGTTCTTACCCTGCTTTACGATGAGGAGGGAATTTCAGGATGGGAGGAAGAGGAAGAGGCGGATGAAGATGAGGAAATTGAATGGGAACCACCTACTTTTCACAAGAGTAAGCGGAAAAAATGAACAATTTTCATTCATAGTTTAAGAGAAAGGGATAGATTCCCAAGTTTTTTAAAAAATCTTTTAGCTTTCTGACCGGATCTGTCAAAGGGATATATTAAGCTTCTAAGCAGGTTTTGTGTTATTTACTGCTAACGTATCGAATAAACAGGAAAAATCATTGAACAAGTAACCAATTTTAGATAAATCTTACTAAATTTGCAGAATAAGTGGCATATAATTTCATGTGGTGGTCATAGAGAATATTATTAAAAACATCAGGATAGGGCCTGAGTTCGTGATTGGAATAGATAGTAATAAGAGGAGGAGGTCATGGCAAAGTCTCGAGACGTTCACAAATATTATTTCAAAGTTGGAAATAAGATCGTCCATGGTGGCATAACCAATGACCTTGAAAGAAGAGAACAGGAACATAAGGAGAAATGGCCAAACGGCCATATTTTCCAAGTTGGTCGTAGGACAACTGAGGAAGCTGCTCGAGAATGGGAAAATAAAAGAGGATTTACCAGGGAGGTTAAGTCTCCTCCAATATCCGGTTCAAGGAAATCCGATGCATACAAAAAAGCTGTAGCTAAAGCAAGAAAGCGATAGGTTCAAGCCACAACATCGGAGCTTTAGAAATGTCACGATTGATATAGGTGGTCTATGAGAAATTCTACCTATGATGACAACGTCTTTATAAACTGCCCATTTGACAAGGATTACAAGCCAATATTTAATGCGATCCTGTTCGCTATATTCGATTGTGGATTTGTGCCTCGATGCACTTTTGAAGAAGTAGACGCAAGCCAAATCAGGATAGAAAAGATCTACAAGATTATCAGTTCTTGTCGATATGGGATACATGACATCTCTCGAACAGAGCTTGACTCCAAGAACAAACTCCCCCGTTTCAACATGCCTTTGGAACTAGGCCTCTTTCTGGGTGCAAAGCGATTTGGAGACAAAAGACATAATAAGAAAGCGTGTCTCATATTTGATAGAAAGCCTTACCGATATCAGAAGTTCATATCTGATATTTCAGGGCAAGACATCAGAGGTCACAACAGCAAACCGAAAACTGCTATCAAGGAAGTACGTGACTGGCTTCGCGGCAAATCAAAAAGGTATCCGCCGGATGGAAGCATTATCTGGAATCGCTATGAGGAGTTTCAGAAAGACCTTCTCACTACATGCAAGGAATTGCAGTTGGATTCGAAAAGTCCCACTTATGGGGACTACCTTCACTTGATAACTAAATGGCTTAAGGAGGTAACATAAATTTTTGAGTAAACTATAGAATAAGAAAACTCATTTTATCAATATTGAACTTTTACCTTTTAAGGGATTTAAGATCAGGAATAGGAAAACGACTCAAGATAAATGGGATAGCAAGGCTAACATGCCATCAAAAAGAAAATTTCAGGTTTCAAACGGATATTTGCTGGATTTTGACCAACTGGCGCGGGTGCTCAATTTCTTGAAGGAGAATCTCTCTGCCAAAAAGATTAAGAGAAAAGAGCTTCGAGAAAGCACGGGGCTTTCGGATCGTCAACTTGAAAGCCTGGTCAGCATAGGCAGCGCAATGGGTCTGATCCAACCAAGAAAACAGATCTTGAGCCCCTTAGGAGGGCTGATTGCGGAGCACGACATCTTTATTGAGGCAAAAGGGACCCTTGAGTGGTGTCATTATGCTGGGGCAGGATCCTACAGAAATCTCTTCTGGTACGAGGTGTTCAACAGCCTACTCCCAAATGGCCAACCAATGAGACAGGAAGGGTGGCTGAAGTATTTTAGGGATGAATTCAAAGGGCAATACACGGACAAGACCATATCCAAACATCTTCGGCAAGAAGTGCGGTTTGTTGTTGATGCCTACCTCAACCGCAATTTCAAGAAATTGGAGGTCCTCCAGCAGGCCTCTGATGGCATATTGTACCGAAGACGACACATCAACACTGAGCCCGTAGTCTTTTCAGCGGTCCTTTACGATTACGCACGCAAGAATGATTCCCACCTTCTACAAATAAGGGAACTTTCTGAAAGGCCGGGCACGCCGGGAGTCATCTTTGCAATGGATGAATCCATTTTGAGGCAGAAAGTGGAGCTGTTGCACGAACGAGGATGGATACGCTATGAAAGCACCCATAACCTCGATCAGGTTCGCCTCAGAGATGGCTTTGAGGCCCTGGATTTCTTGAAGGCTTATTATGAGACCGGAGAGGCAAAGCCTTCCGGAAAATTGAATTAGCAATGGGGGACTCAGGTGAGTGAGCCGGTAGACATGATAAAGCTGATGCAGGAACTTTCAAAACGACCAAGAGGTAGAGCCTGTATCCTCCTCACTCACGATTATGCCGATCAGAAAGAATGGGCCATGGAACTGGCAAAGCAGACCGGGTCTGAGTATGTAGATCTGCTGGATCATTTTAAGGAAAAACGGGAACTGGCTGAAAAGATCAGCTCACTAAACGTAACGCGGCTTTTCAGTTTGCTCCGAACCATAAGCGATAAATCCGTCCTTATAGTGACAGGCATGGAATTCTTGAAAGCAACATGGAGCGCCCAGAACAATGCTTTAGAGGATTTTGCAAAGCATGTAGAGACGTGGACCAAATCGCCCGCGATGCTCTTTGTCTTGCAGTTTGACTCAACCCTTGCTGAAAGGAAGTTCACCCGATACCCTCAATATCAATTTATGGTTGACCAGAAGGAGACTTACGCTCTCACATGAAAAACAACGGCCTATTCAGCATACTTTTTATAGATGAAATAGGAAAGGAAATCCGGCTCGACGACCTCGCCCGTGGCCGGATGGCCACTCTTATTCACGCCTGGAAGACCCGCGATCATGGGGATTTGAACACTCTCTGGGAAACGTTTATGAAACAGGCCCTGGGTTATCTCCAGTTTGTACCTGGAGTGAGCCCCATTTCCCATGGTGTCTATCCTCTTTTTGAGGACTTCGGTTACAAAAACTGCATAGCCATCTTGTGCCTTATTGATACCACTGCGGACATAAACGAGAAGACCGTGGGGGAATTCTGGCCGGCAAAACTGCTGGTCCACCTGAAAAGGCATAAGCTCAACTGGGGAATTCTCACAAACGGAGCCACTTGGCGACTTTACTCCACTAAAACTTCAAGACCATTTGAGGACTTTGTGGAGCTCCCTCTTGTCGAGGACCTGGAAAGCGGAGACGAACGTGAATACGCCCTTTTTGAGCGGTTCTTTCACAAGGACTCCTTTGTTCCCGAGGAAGACTCCGAAGAAAAAGAGGAGTCGAGTAGGGACGAGGCAGCAGGCGTTTACAAGTGCAGGCTTGACCGGGACAAAGAGGCATCTGAGGAGATACTGGACAGGTATGTCAAAAAGCCGCTCCTTTATCAGGTGGATGAAGTCCTCCAGTATCTCTGCAACGGCTTTATAGCGGACACCCCCAAAAAGGGAGAGGAATACACGGAGAAAGAGCGAAAAGAGATCTTTGAAAGCGCGGTCAAGCTCCTTTACCGGTGCCTGTTCTTTTTCTACGCTGAGGCAAGAAGGCTTTTACCGTCTGAAAAAGATAAGGCGGAGACTTATGAGAAGCATTCCATCCGGTCCTTGTGTAGGGAGTCCCACAAGTTTCAATGGGGAAAACGAAAGGACCATGACGCTTTTGACCTCTGGCAGCACCTCAAGGGTCTGGTAAACGCAGTAAATGACGGGGACCCCGAGTACGGCATCATGGGGTACAATGGCGGGCTTTTTGATGATGAGGAAGAGAAATTTCTTGGTGGGCACAAACTTCGGAACGACTTCCTTTCTCGCGCCCTGTACCTCCTGGCCTATGTAGAGCCGCAAAACGGAAACCCGGATGAAGAGTACGAAATCCCTTACGAAGACCTTGAAGTCAGGCACCTTGGGGAGCTGTACGAAAACATCCTGGAATATAATGTGGTTATAGCGGATGCCCCCTTCAATCGCTGGATGACCAAGAAAGGCCCTGTCCTTCGCCTGGGATCCGATGGGAAGCCGTCTCAAGATGCCCGCCTGCTTAAAAAGATCAAAAAGGGAGACGTCTTTTTCGCCCAAACGGCCCTTGAAAGAAAACAGTCAGGCTCCTATTATACGCCTGAGCCTCTTGTGCGATTCCTGAACGAAAGAGCCATCATTGATCCTCTGAGGGAGAAGTTCGAAAGCGACTACCGCCGCAGGTTCGACGAATTCCTGGATCAGGCCCGTTCCGGGTACGACGATAGTGCTCGTCGCGGGGCAGCTCGCTCCGCCCTGGCGTTGATCGAGCGCCTTGTGAGCGAAGAACTTCTCCCTTTTAAGGTTTGCGACCCGGCCATGGGGAGCGGCCATTTTCTCGTAGATGCTTCTAACCAGATGTCCGGACTTGTTGTTGAGCTTTTAGCGGAAATCCCCGCCATGGAAGGTGCTCTGACCAACACGACGAGCGATCCGAACTATTGGCGGCGGCTCATCACCCGGCACTGCCTCTACGGGGTGGATCTCAATCCCCTTGCCGT
The DNA here is from genome assembly GCA_018894995.1 of Patescibacteria group bacterium. GTDB lineage: Bacteria > Patescibacteriota > Minisyncoccia > Phycocordibacterales > UBA12079 > UBA12079. Next base: position 5,873 of record JAHIOZ010000177.1, read on the forward strand.
GAACCTGGCCAGGCTGTCCCTTTGGCTCAACTGTTTTGCAACGGATCACAGATTGACATTCATCGATCACCATCTCCGCCGGGGAAACAGCTTGATAGGTATCCGAACCATCGATCAGCTAAGGGAGATCCCTCTGAGGAAAAAGTACGGGAAGAATAAGGAAAAGCCACAACTCACATTCAACTTCGA
>JAHIOZ010000081.1 GCA_018894995.1 Patescibacteria group bacterium
AAAAATACCTAAATTTAAAAATAAAGAAGAAGAAAAAAAGTTTTGGTTAAAAAACGATTCTTCAAAATACCTTGATTGGTCAAAAGCCGAGAGAAATCCGAAATTTGTCAATCTTAAACCGTCAACAAAATCAATAGACTTCTTTCCAGACTTCTTCTGTTAGAATTTTTAAGATTCAAATGAAAACGATTTTTTCGAGGAAAAGCTTATCTGGATAAGGTTTTTGGAGAAAAAATTCGTTTGCATTGAATTTTAGAAATTATGGACAGAAAAGGGTTTGAAAAGAAGTCTATTATAAATTTTCTTAGTTTAATTTTAAATGAATTTTTTTAAAATATTTACAATTTATTTTTTATTTTTTTTGAGTTTCTTAAGTCTTTTTGTTTGTGGTGTTTCCGCTGAAATAAATAAATCTTCCACTTTAATTATTAAACCTCCAACTGTTATTGTAGTCAATAATTCTTCCGTAAAAATGGGAGATGACTTTGAGGTTTCTGGTTATTCATCCCCAGATAGTAAAATAGAAATAAAAATAAATGATATAATAGAAAGCGAAGTAATGACAGATAATTCCGGTTTTTATTCCGTTTCTTTGGATACAAAAAAAATCGGGTCAGGAATTCATTATGTAAAAGCAAGGGAAATATCAGAAAGCAGTACAAGTGGTTTTTCCGTCTCGCGAGCTTTTAAAATTTTTGAATCAGAAAAAATATTAAAAGCTGATTTCAATAATGACGGGGTAACAAACCCATCCGATTGGAACATTTTTTTATTCAGATGGGGAAGTGAAGACTTAAAATTGCAAGATAAAATTGATTTAAATAAAGATGGCAAAGTTGATGTGACAGATTTCAGTATTTTTTTAAAACAAATAAAATTTCAATCTATAAAATAATTTTACAATGAAAAAATATTTATCAATAATTTTTATTATAGCGTTTTTGATTTTAGTTTCTTTGGCAGAAGCGGCTGAGCTTAATTTTATTCCAGAAGAAGAAAATTTTAGTCTCGGTCAAGAGTTTTTTGTTGATGTTAAATTGAATACTAATGACGATTCTATAAATGCGGTTCAATCAACCGTCACTTACCCGAAGGATAAGTTGGAAGCGATTGGCACAGAAAAACTTGATTCGGTTTTTAATTTTTGGGCGGAAGAACCGATTATTTTTAATGATAAAGGAGTGCTTGGTTTTATCGGTGGAACTTCCAAAGGAGCTTCGGGAGATTCTTTGCAAATTTTAAGAATTAAATTTAAAGCGATTGGAGTCGGTATTGCTGAAATAGGAATGTATGATTCGGCCGTTACCGCAAATGATGGCAAGGGTACCAATGTTCTTTCTTCTGTAAAAAATACAACAATCTCCATTGGGGAAAAAGGAGAAAAAATAATTGAACCGGAACCGGTTGTTTCTCAAGAGGATTCAATTTCAGGAGAAGCTCCTCAAAAAATCGAGAGGACGGCAGTTTCGGCGAAAAATTTACCTGAAGCGCCGTCACTGAGAATTTCTTTATATCCGGATGCAAGCAAGTGGTACAATCATCAGGGTGAAACTTTTGTATTTTGGAATATAGAAAACGACACGACAAATGTAGCTATTTCTATAAACAACAATCCTAAATCAGAACCGAATACTGCGGAAGATAAATTATTTACCGGAAAAAATATTGGAATTTTGGGTGAGGGAATTCATTATGTTCACGTTCAGTTTAAAAACAGTTTGGGTTGGGGAAAAACAACACATTATAAAATAGCGATTGATACGACTTCACCCACTCCTTTTGATGCTCAAATAAGTTCTTCTATTTCTGATAACCCGACTCCTGAAATTAAATACACAAGCAGTGACAGTTTATCCGGATATTCTCATTCTTTGATAACTATTGATGACAACGAGCCTATTCGCTCAACTTCGAAAGTTTTTATATTGCCCCCTCAAAAACCAGGGGAACATTCTTTGACAATAAAAATTTTTGATAAAGCAGAGAACAGCACTGAGGACGATTTAAGTTTTGAAATATTGCCTTTGGAAATGCCTAAGATAGAATTTTTGACTGAAAATATTTTGAAGGGAGAAAAAGTTCTTGTTTTTGGGGAATCAATTCCAAACAGTTTTGTTGATTTAAAAATTTTGAAAGGAGATTCAGAACAGGTTTCTGTCGTAGCAAATACAGATGCTTTTGGTGATTGGAAAGCTTTTTTTGAAGGTTCATTGCCGAAGGGAAATTATGTTTTGATAGCTTCTGCTAGAAATGAGAAAGGGGCAATCAGTTATGAAACAGAACCTTACAAATTAAAAGTTGGTGCCAAATCTATTATTTCTTTTGGTTCTATTGGTTTTAATTTATCAGAACTTTTGATTGTAATCATATTGATGATTTTATTAGGAGTTGGATTGAGAGAATTTTATTGTAAAAAAGAAATCAAAAAGGAGGAAAATTTTATAACTATAGTTGAAAAAGATGTTAAAAAAATTGGAAAATTGTTAGAGAATAGTTTAACCACTATAGAAAAAACTCTTGCTAAGCAAAAGAAAATGCAAGGAGGTTTAAGACCAAAAATAAAATCGACCATCGAAAAAATGAGAAAAGATATTAAAAAAATGCAGGGATAATAAATTTTGTAAAAATCAGTACATGTTGGATTACCACGGATTTTTTGAAAGAATTTTTAGAAAATTTTAACGACTGTTAAAATTTTCTAAAAAATTCTTCCAAAAAATCATCGTAAAGACGGCAAAATCCGTCTGACGAAATGCCGAAGGCATTTCGTCTTCGTGGCAATCCGGTACAAGAAAACGTTTATTGAAATTGATGGTACAATCTAATTTATGAAAAAAATTTTTAGTGTAGTTCGTGTCGCCGTCGAAAGTCATTACATTGTTATTGGTCTGGCTTTTATTGTCGGTTTGTTTTATTCGGAAATGGTTTTGTGGATGGCAAATTGGAGCACTTTTTTTCTTGCTCTTATATTTTTTCTCAGTTCCCTAAAAATAGATTTAAAGGAAGTCAAAAAATTTTTTTCCGATATCCCACTACTTTTGTTGGTAAATATCTTCGCATTATTTATTTTGCCGATTTTTGTTTATTATTTATTTAACTTATTATGGCCATCAATGGCAGTTGCTTTTTTGATTTTGTCGGCTATGCCAGTTGGTATGACCGCACCTCTTTTGGCTGAAATTTCAGGAGGTCGTCAAAGTATGGCTTTGGTTTTAACAGTAACAACATCTCTGTTGGCACCTATTACAGTTCCTTTAATTATAGAAGTTTTGGCAGGGGCATCAATAACTGTGAGTTTTTGGGACATGTTTATTTTATTGGCAACGGTAATTTATGTACCTTTTATTTTGGCACAAATTGTTAAAAAATATTGGCAAGGAGCCATAAACAAAACTGAGCACTCGTTTAAATATATATCGGTGATTTTGTTGGGTTTATTAGTTGTAGTAATCGTTGCAAAACAATCAGACATAATTTTAGGAGGATTTTCTAACTGGTTATATATTGAGTTGCTGTTTGCTTTTTTTATAACTCTTCATATTTTTGGATATTTTGTCGTGTTTTGGAAAAAGAAAAAAGACAGATTAACAGTATCTGTTTGTTTAACCTATATGAATTTCACCCTTGCGATTGAGTTGGTAAACAATTTTTTCACAGAACCAAACATTTTGATCCCCGTGGTTTTTTCTGTAATTCCGTGGGCAATTATATTCATTCCTTTTAAATATTGGGCAAACAGGTTGACCCTAATTTCTACCGCCTAGAGGAAATAGATTTTTTACAAAACCTCAAAAAAAGACGAAGTTTCTTTTTCAAGATGAAATAAATTTAATTCACACTTTATTTCACAATAATTTTTTATATGAGATATAATAAATATATGAAATTTTCAAAAAATAAAAATAAGATATTAATATTTTGTTTAGCTTTTGTTTTAATTTTTTCTCCTCTTTTGTCTACCCCGACAGCTGAGGCTATAAATAAAGATAATGTAAGAAATTATTATTGTGGTTCGGTTATTAGTGGTTCAGACTGTAAATGTGCTTTTCATGGAGATGGTTGTGATTCTGACCAACAAAATATGATGAATCAACGAGTTATGGACGGTTTTTATGCATGGCTTGCCGCTGA
>JAHIOZ010000167.1 GCA_018894995.1 Patescibacteria group bacterium
TAATTTTAGATTTAAAAGAAATTTAATTTGGTTAGATGAAAGTGCTAAAGAATTTAGTGTATCTCAAGATCCAAGAGTAATTGAATATTTGGAAAGGCCTGACGATATTATATACTTGGAATCTTTAGAAGATTATAAAAAACTATCCAATAATAAACTTTTTAATAATCTAAGGATTGGACTCTGGTATAAAAAATTTGGTGATTATGAAAAGGCACTTAAATTTTTAGAGAAGGCAAGAATTTATTGTAAAGCCGCATTAATCTTATTTAATCTTCGTAATAGAGATTATATAGGAAAGTTTAATAAAAAAATGGAACAATATGAAAAAGATATTGGTATCGATATCGATGTTATGGATGTTTCTCTATCTCCATATGAATATTATGACTGGTGGAAATCTAAAACTAAAATTATAAAGGTGCCAATTGAACTTCAATTATCCGCTGAAGAAAATCCGTCTTTTCAAATAGGAGAAATTTATCTTAAACAAGGCGAAGAAAATTATAAGGAAAAAAGATACGGTGAAGCAAAAAATAACTATATTAAGGCAAATTGTTACTTTCAAGAAGTAGAAAATTACTTGTACTTATGGTACCGCGAAAAGCGATATTTAAAATATAATTTAAAAACTACTGAAGATGAATTCAATGTGATAAAAACAGTCGTACGCAAAGAACGCAAAGAATGGAATGCACTTAATAAAAAGGACATTGATATGTTACTTTTTCTTACTTTAAAAATACCCACTTATCTTCCCCTAAGCATAAAACCTTTCCAAAGAAATCCCTATTTAGAGAGGAACCTGCAAATATGTAAAAGTAGGTTAAAATTAATAAAAAGTAAAAAAATTTCTAAAGAGGACAGTGTTAAAGATCAGAAAGCGAAAGATTTAGAAAATATGGAAGATAAAAAGTTAATAAAAAATAATAAAAAAATGTTTGAGAGTTTTATTAAAAGATATCAGGAAACAGCACCCATAAATGATGACATAAAAAAAATTAATAAGAAAAATATTGAGGACGATTGCCAAAATAAATTTCCTATAATATATTCCCAACTATTCTGGGAAAGTAAAAACGAAATGATAAAAGATATAATAAATGAAAAAATTACTATTTCAGAAGAAATGTTTGATTATCTTCCCTCTATCGGATGTTTGTCCAGGATGTTTGAGAGAGAAGCAGGAATAACAATAATAGAGCTTATAAAAAAGTATAAATTAAACTTTCATTTTAAGTCCACTGAATATAAAATTGGTAAATTAAAAAATCTATTAGAAGAATTTGGACAAGAAAGATTAAAAATTGATAAGAAAGAATTAGATATTGTTATAGATGATTTGAATCAAGTTTCTGATTTTAGGGCACCTTCCGCGCATCCCACAAGCGGTGGGACTCATGATGACCTATTAGAGTTTAGAAGATTATTGTTCGGGAGAGATAAAGAAGAAGATGGGTTGTTATATAGAATAATAAAGTATCGAAGTATTTAATACCTTTTTATATATTATAAGAAGAAAAATAAATAAGAAAAGGAGTACTATGAGTCTTTATAGTCAATTAAAACCAAAAGTTATTAAATGGAGAAAATCTCAATATGCTTCTGATTTTCCTGTCATTTCCGAAATATTAAATTATAACTATGATCCTGAAATAGAGAATTTAAGTTATTTAAGAAAAGCACAATTCGAAGCCTTGGAAACATATTGGTATTTAAGACTTGTAGAAAAAACCCCACATATATTTAATTTATATAAAAAAATATATGAGAATTCGTCTGAGCTTCTTAAAGCTTTAAATATTTCTATCTCTCCGGAAGATTTAATTGAAATCATGAGCAAGGGTGGCGGCATAGATTCAATATTTGAGAAAATAAATAATGATAATGGTTTCGTCAAAAAATATAGACTCGAAGCCCTTAAAGAATCATTAACTCTGAACTATCCAAGTTATATATTAGCTTTAGCAAGGGGTGCAGGGAAAACTGTTCTAATAGGTTCGATTATTGCTACTGAATTTGCAATGGCTCTTGAATATCCGCAAAATTTACATTTTGTTAAGAATGCTTTGGTTTTTGCTCCCGGGAAAACAATATTAGGGGCATTAAAAGAAATTTCTGATGTTCCGTATGAGAAGATTTTGCCTGCACGATTATTCAAAGAATTTATAACCTCTGTAAAATTTACTTATACTCGTGATGGAGAAAAAGACATTCCTGTAATAAGGGGAAGTAATTTTAATATAATAGTTACCAATACAGAAAAAATAAGAATCCAAAAACAATCAATTTCGAAATCATTAATCAGGAATTTATTCACTGACCTATCTAAAGAGAACGAAGTAAAACAGGAAATAGCCAATAGAAGGCTTCAGGCAATTGCCTCACTTCCTAATCTTGCTATATTTTCTGATGAAGCACACCATACTTATGGCCAAGCACTGGATAAAGAATTAAAAAAGGTAAGACAGACAGTAGATTATCTTGCAGAAAAAACAAATGTATTGGTTGTAATTAATACGACCGGAACTCCTTATTATAAAAAACAGATCCTAAAAGATGTAGTTTATTGGTACGGATTATCTCAAGGGATAAAAGATGGAATATTAAAAGAAGTAAAAGATAATATCGTAGCCTATCCAGAAGTTGCTGATGAACATTTTATAAAAGATATAGTTATTGATTTTTTTAAAAATTATGAAGATGTCCAAATTTATGATGGTTCGTCTTCTAAACTTGCTATTTATTTTCCCAAGATAGAAGACCTGAAAATTGCTAAACCTATTGTGGAAAGAACTTTAATAGAAATTGGTCAAGATCCTTCTCTTGTATTAGAAGTGCATAACGAATCAAAAGATGAAATAAAAGATCTATTTGATAACAGAATAAATGACCCCTATCTAACTTATCGAATTTTCCTTTTGGTAAATAAAGGAACTGAAGGTTGGAATTGTCTATCTCTATTTGCCTGTGCTTTAGCCAGAGAATTAAAAAGCAGTAATAATTTTTGTCTGCAAGCAGCTTGTCGTTGCTTAAGACAAACTCCTGGGAATAGTAATAAAGCTAAGATATATCTCTCTAAGAAGAATGTAAAAATTTTGGATTCACAACTAAAAGAAACTTATGGTGAAACCTTAGAGGAGTTAAATATATCCTCACCAGATATAAAGAAAGATAGATTAATTTTAAGAAAGATAGAAATTCCTCCTATCCTACTTAAAAAAATAATAAAGAAAGTTGTACCTATTTTTAAAAAAATTGATATCAGTAAATTAGAATTTAGAAAACCTGATACCCACACAGAAAAAATCAAAAAAACAATTTATGATTTAAAGGATATCCCCGATAGAAAAGGAGTACTAATAAGTCAAAAAGAAGAAAAACTAATAATCGAAGAAGATTTTATAGATATTTTCTCTTTTGCTGTTGAATTATCATCTCTATATAGATTACCTCTTTTGCCCCTTTATGATAGATTAACAGAATTATATCCAGATGGAGAAATTTTACAAAGTCATATGAATGAAATTAAAAAACAGATAGAAGAAAAACTTAAAAATTATAACATAATTGAAGAAGAAATTGAAATTGCTCTTGCTTTAATTAAGCCACAACATTTTGATAAAGAAAAAAGAGAAAAGCAGACTATTTACACCACTGAAATAGTGTATCATAAAGATAAAGAAAATCTTCTCTTGAAATATGATAAATTTAGAGAACAGAATAAAGGATGGTATCAGTTAGATTTTGGTTTTCATTATACCCCTTATAATTTTGATTCAAATCCTGAAAAGGATTTCTTTATACGAATATTAAATATGTTGAATGAAAATCCGGTAGATATAGAAGATATCTATTTTACCGGAGCTATTACTGATCCTAATAAAACTGATTTTATATTTGAATATAAAGGAAAAGATGGAAGATACCATAATTATACCCCAGATTTTTTAATAAAAAAGAAAAACGGCAAGATGATTATAGTAGAAATAAAAGCAGAGCGATATAGAGATGAAGAAAAAGAAAAGGTAATCAAAGCAATAGAAGGTTTAAATCCTGATAAACTAAAATATGA
>JAHIOZ010000082.1 GCA_018894995.1 Patescibacteria group bacterium
AAGAGGAGATTCTTATTATGGCGGGATTCAAAGTTTATTCAAGGTTGTGTAGTTTTATTTTAATCGTTGGATTAGTGATTTTTTCCGTTGTTTTGTCGGGAATAATCGGTTTTATTGTGCAATCTTGGCAATGGTTTTTCTATTCTCTGTTATCATTGTCCATGTTCTGGGTGGTAATGATTATCTGGGCAAACTGGGAAACATTAAAAATATTGTATGATACCAGAGATTATCATTGTAAACAAAAGAGATGCCTGTGACGAAAAACACCGCCGATGAGCAACGATTGTCTCGTACTGTTGCAGACGGACACAATCGTTAGTAGCGTCCCGAGTAATCTTTTGGTTAAGCCTGTGTCGGAAACGATACAGGCTTTTTTAATTCTAAAAACTAAAATAATTTCTCCACCACCTCCTTAACATCTCCTCCATCCGCTTTGTCTTTTAAATCTTTCATTAATGCGCCGATTAATATTCCTATTTTTGCTTTGTCTTCGATTCCGAGCTCCTCTTTTTTCGCTTGGGCGATTTTTGTAATTTCTTCTTTGCTCATTGTCGCAGGGAGATAAGCATTTAAAATTTCCAATTCCGCTTGTTCACTTGAGGCTAAATCTTCACGACCACCTTTTTTAAATTGTTCAATTGAATCTTTTCTTTGTTTAACCGCTCTTTTTATTACATTTAAAGCGTCCTCATCACCCAATTCTTCTGACGGTTTTCTTTTTTGAGCCACCAGCTCATTTGTAAAAGCCGACAAAAGTCCTTTCAAAACCAAAGTCCTGACTCCGTCTCGAGCTTTCATTGATTCTTTTAATTGTTCTTTTATTTGTTGTTGGATCATAAAATTAGGGTTTAGCGTTTAGGGTATAGGGTTTAGTTTTTAACGAAATACTCTAACAGCTTTGTTAATTTATAAAGTACACCTATATTTTACTCTAAAAAGAGAAAAAATAGAAATTGTTTTATTTTTCATTCAGATAAGTTATTTGGGTTTTTAGACATTTAAATTTTTATTAGAAATTGGAAATTAGGTATTGGAAATTATTAAAAAATTCTACGGAATTTTTTAATCCCCATCTCAACTTTATAGACTTTATAAACTTTCAACTTTATACTATTATGTATATATGACAAAACAAAACTGGTATTCATTGGAAGTCGCGGAAGTTTCTAAAAATTTAAAAACGGATTTGACTCAGGGGCTTAATCTTGACGAGGTAAAACAACTTCAAGAAAAACACGGTAAAAATTCTTTTGAGAAAAAAATAAGTTTTGGAATTTTCAAAAAAATTTTAGTTCAATTTAAAAATCCACTTATTTTTATTTTGCTTATTGCCGGCGGACTCACAATTTTATTGAAAGAATACACAGACGCCTCTGTTATTTTTATTGCTCTTTTTATAAATACCGCTATCGGGACTTTTCAAGAAAATAAAGCTTCCAAAGCTTTTGAAAAATTAAATAAATCTCAACAAAAATATGCAACGGTTATCAGAGAAGGAAAGAAGAACCTGATTTCTGTAAAAGATTTAGTGATTGGTGATATTGTAATATTGGAAACTGGGATGTATGTTCCGGCAGATATTCGTTTATTCAAAGAAAAAAATATTTTGGTTAATGAGTCTGTTTTAACAGGGGAGTGGGCTGATGTTCCGAAAACAATTGAAACAATTTCCGAATCTAAAAAAGAAACTTTATCAATAATCAATCAAACAAATATGGTTTGGATGGGGACTTTTGTCACCGCCGGTTATGCCAAAGGAATTGTTATTGCAATTGGAAACGACACAGAAATTGGGAAAATAGCTAAAAGCTTGGCGGAAATTAAAGAAGAAAAGACTCCTATTAAAGAAAATCTTGAAAAATTAGCTCATTTTATGACAAAGTTGGTTGTCATCGCTCTTGTTTTTATTTTTGTTATCGGTGTTGTAAGAGGAGAATCTATCGCAAGTATGATATTGGTGGCGGTTGCTATAGCTGTGGCGGTTATCCCTGAAGGGATGCCGGCTGCAGTAACTTCCGTTTTAGCGGTAGGAATGAGCACAATTTTAAAAAAGGGAGGTTTGGTCAGAAATTTATTGGCGGCGGAAACATTAGGAAGCACAACAATAATTTTGACTGACAAAACAGGAACAATAACGGAAGGAAAAATGCAGTTGAGTGAAATTTTTACTTTGGGTTCCATAAAATCCAAAAATTACAAAATTGACGAGGGAGATAATAAAGATTTGTTGAAAATGGCGGTGCTTTCTTCGTTGGCATTTATTGAGGCAAAAGAAGAAATCATTGTTAGGGGAAGACCTTTAGAAAAAGCAATTGTTTTAGCCGGTTTAGAAAAAGGTTTGAGTCAAGACGAATTATTAAAAGAAAATGAAAGAATCGATTTTTTAATTTTTGAATCAGCCAATGGTTTCAGTGCTTCTTTGCATAAAAAAAATAATAACAAGAAAAATTTTTTATATGTGGATGGAATCCCCGGACTCATTTTAGGTCAATCAAAATTTATTTATTTAAATGGTAAAAAAGAAAAATTAACAGACGAGCTGATTGAAAAAATAACAAAAATTCAAGAGAAAAAAAGCAAGGAGGGAGTTAGATTTACTGCGATTGGATACAAAAAAATTGATTGGGAAAAAATTCCGGAAATAAAAAGAGAAAATGCAAAAGATATTATTGAGGATTTGGTTTTTGTCGGACTAATTGCTTTCAGCGACCCGATTCGTTCAAATGCAAAATCTTCAATACAAATTGCGATTGATGCCGGAGCCAGAGTTATTATGGTGACTGGGGACAATCCTGGCACCGCGGGTAAAATTGCTGAGGAAGTGGGTATTTTGAAAAAAGGCGGTAATATTTTAACCGGCTCAGATGTTGAAAAAATGAAAGATAAAGAACTTTTGGAAGCATTAAAAACAACAAATGTTTTTGCTCGAATGGTTCCTTCGCAAAAAATGCGTTTGTCAAAACTTTTGCAAAAAAACGGGGAAGTTGTAGCAATGACGGGAGATGGTGTAAATGATGCTCCTGCTTTGCAAAGTGCTGATATCGGTATTGCAATGGAAAGCGGAACTGATGTTGCTAAAGAAGCTTCCGATTTAATTTTGTTAGACGGAAATTTTTCCGTTATTACTTACGCTATTGAAGAGGGCAGAAGAATTATTGATAATCTTAAAAAAATAGTCGGGTATTTGCTTTCAACAAGTTTCAGCGAAATATTTTTAATTGGCGGATCTTTATTGGTGGGATTTCCTTTGCCTATTTTACCAAGCCAAATCCTTTGGTCAAATATCGTTGAAGAAGGTTTGATGAACTTCGCTTTTGTTTTTGAGCCGGGGGAAAAAGATTTGATGAAAAGAGATCCTCGTTCCGTCAGGAATAAAAATGTTTTGACTGACAGAATAAAACAAATGATAATGATAACGAGTATCGTCACAGGATTTTTTCTACTCGGTTTGTATTGGATACTTATGCAATTTGATATGGATATAAAAGAAGTCAGAACTATAATGTTTGTGGCTTTATCAATTGAT
>JAHIOZ010000083.1 GCA_018894995.1 Patescibacteria group bacterium
TGTATAGTAACCGAGCAAGTGGGTTAGTAAAGTAACCCCAGTGAAATATTTTTTGATTTTTTTGGAGAAAAATCAAAAAGTTTCGTTTTATTCCATAAAACGAATTTCACAGGGTAATCTTTTTCTAATTCGCTTCGCTCATAAGAAAAAGATTATGAAAATCACTTATTTTTATCAAGATGAATCAGAGAAGGAATATTTTTCCGAAAAATTGGAGGGTTTTGAAATTGAATTTTTGAAGGGAACAATTCAAGAAAATTCAGATTATAAAGATGACAAAACAGAAATTATCTCAGTTTTTGTAAAGTCTAACATTGGAGTGGAAGAAATGGATAAATTCCCTAATCTTAAATTGATCGCCACTCGTTCAACCGGTTTTAACCATATTGATTTGGAGGAAGCAAAAAAAAGGAATATCGCAGTTTCAAATGTTCCGGCTTATGGTGAAAACACAGTGGCGGAATTTGCTTTTGCTCTTCTTTTGGCTCTTTCAAGAAAAATTTACACTGCCTATAATAATGTTTTGGAAAGAGGAGATTTTTCTCAAAAAGAATTGAAAGGTTTTGATTTGAAAGGTAAAACTATTGGAATTGTCGGTGGTGGTAATATTGGAAAGTGTTCGATTAAAATAGCAAAAGGTTTTGATATGAATGTAATTGTTTTTGATGTTCGCCGTGATGAAGATTTTGCAAAAAAACTTGGTTTTGAATATGTTGAATTTGATGAATTATTGCAAAATTCAGATATTATTTCTCTTCATGTTCCACTTAACCCTCACACGCAACATTTGATAAACAGAGAAAACATTTCCAAAATTAAAAAAGGTACTTATTTGATAAACACTTCTCGCGGAGAAGTTGTTGAAACAGTCGCTTTGGTTGAAGCTTTGGAAAAAGGAATTTTGGCCGGTGCCGGACTTGATGTTTTGGAGGAAGAGGAATTTATGGGAGAAGAAACAGGTTTGATTTTTGACGAGCATCCAAACCCCGAAGAATTGAAAAATGTTTTGGCCAATCAATATCTCATTGACCATCCGCAAGTTATTATTACTCCTCATAATGCTTTTAACACAAAAGAAGCGGTTGAAAGAATTTTTGCCACCACAGTTGAAAATATCCAATCTTTTGGAAAAGGAAACCCTGTAAATTTAGTTGATAAATCTTAAATTGCAAAATAGTTTTTTTTAAAAATTTTTGCGAAGATGTTTTGTTGTTGTTTTTGTGAGACTTTGAGTATTTTTTTTAAAATTATGAACGGGTGTCGTTCACCTTGTAGCGAAGACACCCTGAGAATAATTTTAAAAAAAATTTCACGCTTATTTTCGTGGCAACCCAGACAAATTATCCAACAGTTAACCAAAAATGGTATAACTTAAAAAAATTTATGAAAAAATTAGCCAGCATCCTACTTATACTAATCGTTTCTTTAACGATAGTGTTTGCTTTTTGGCAAACTCCCATTGATTATTTAGGGGGCTTTGTAGATGATAATTCTTTGTTAAGTATTTCAATATTCATTTTTTTGATGATAATTTCCACGGTTTTTTCTCCTCTAACAGTTCTTCCGATGGTTCCTACTTTCGGTTTGCTTTTAGGTTCTTTTAACACCGCGATTTATTCGATTGGCGGTTGGGTTATCGGTTCAATGATTGCTTTTTGGATTGCCAGAAGTTTTGGAAAACCGGTTTTAGAAAAATTTATTTCAAAAACAGATTTGGAAAAATATAATAAATATGTGCCGGAAGATATTAATTTTTGGTGGGTTATTTTTTTAAGAATGATTATTCCCGTTGATATTTTGAGTTATTTGGTGGGTTTGTTTACTCGGATGAGTGTAGTTAAGTATTTTTGGGCAACTTTTATCGGAGTTATTCCTTTTTCTTTTATTTTTGCTTATGGTTATGAAATCGTCTTTTTTAAAAATGTCTTTGCGACTGTGCTGTCCGGGGTTTTTATATTGGCTATTTTATTGCTTGTATGGTATTTTCATAGGAAAGGAAAAATTTAAGATATGTTTAATTTCAGAAAAAAACTAAAATTAGTTACACACAATAACCGTTTTCATACAGATGATGTTTTTGCGACCGCTGTGCTTTTAATAATGCTCGATAAAGAAATTAAAGATGTGGAAATAATTAGGACTCGTGACAAGAGTGTTATTGAATCAGGGGATTATGTTTATGATGTTGGATTAATTTACGACGAGGAGAAAAATCGTTTTGATCATCATCAAGAAGGAGGAGCCGAACAAAGAGAAAATGGAATCCCGTATTCTTCTTTCGGTTTAGTGTGGAAAAAATTTGGAACTCAAATTTGCGGATCAGAAAAGATAGCCGAGAAAATAGACAAAAAAATGGCTCAACCGATTGATTCAATGGACAATGGGGTGGAAATATACAAATCGGTTCATCCTGAGATTCATCCTTATATGCTCATGGATATTATTTTTGCTTTTGACCCTTCTTGGCCAGAAAAAGAAAGTTTTGATAACTTGTTTGTTCAAGCCGTTGATTTGGCAAAAAAACTTTTGCAACGAGAAATCGTTAAAATGAAAAATCTTGAAAAAGCCGAAAAAGAATTGGCAAAAGTTTATACAAAAACCGAAGACAAAAGAATTATTGTTTTGGATGAAAATTATCCTTGGGAGAATATTTTAAACAAATATTCCGAACCTTTGTTTGTGGTTAAACCGCGAAATGGAGAAAGCTGGTCGGTTAAGGCGGTTAGAGACGATATTTATTCTTTTAAAAACAGAAAAAGTTTTCCGGAAAATTGGGCGGGTAAAGCTGATGAGGAGCTTGCAAAAATAACCGGAGTGGAAGATGCCATTTTTTGTCACAATCACAAATTTATCTGCACCACAAAAACAAAAGAAGGAGCGATAAAGTTGGCCGGGTTAGCTTTGTCAGAATAATAATTTTTATTTTTAATGGGGGCACAAGCAAAAATCAAACAAACTTTGCCATGCAAAGCTTTGTTTCAAAAATACCAATGACGAATTTTGCTTCGCAAAATTCGTCTTCCTAAAATAAAAATTATTTTTGACATAAAGCAAAAAATAAATTTTTAGAGAAGATTTTGTGAGAGTTTAAATAATTATTTTTTTTATAATAATATTGTAATTATTCAACTAGTGTTAAATTTTGATTGAAAAAATGTGGTTTTTTGGTATAATTTGTGTGGGATAGATTTCATTCTTTGTTTTTTTTAATAAAATTTGAGAGGTGATAGTATGAAAAAAATAA
>JAHIOZ010000084.1 GCA_018894995.1 Patescibacteria group bacterium
ATGTTAAGGAGGTGGTGGAGAAATTATTTTAGTTTTTAGAATTAAAAAAGCCTGTATCGTTTCCGACACAGGCTTAACCAAAAGATTGCTCGGGACGCTACTAACGATTGTGTCCATCTGCAACAGTACGAGACAATCGTCGCTCACCGGCGATGTTTTTCGTCACAGGCATCTCTTGTGGTTTAATTTAAAAATACTTTCGTTGGGATGATAAATCCGATTCGATAAGTATTTTTTGTGTCCACATCTCCAACACTCGCTAATTGTGTTCACATAAGAACATTTTGAATGAGTGTCGTCGATCCTTTCCTCCCTATTGAAAGTCCGTATACTTCCACACCTCTCACACCGAAAAGGAGTGCCTGTTTTATTACATAAAAATTGCAAGAAAATGATTCCGGCCAAAAGCAAACTGCCATAAAATATATATTAGTCAATATTTTAAAAGGGTTTGACTTCACAAAAATCCAGTCGTGTTTTAAAATCAAAAATTCTAAAATTAAATCATTGTTTAAAGCATTACGATATTAATATTTACACATACGACATAAATTCCTATCGGCATTTATATCGTATGGTGATACAAAACAGGAAAAGAGTTTTTAAAAATTGAATGCTGGGTGAAAATTAAAAATTTGAGAATTCAAAATTTAAAAAACTTACAGGCAAGGCCTGTAAGTTTTTCGCGTTGGTTCCGTATATTTCCACGTCAGTTCCACATTAGTTTAAATCTTAAATTCAATGACGTCCCCATCTTGCACAATATAACTCTTCCCCTCTGTTCTTATCATTCCTTTTTCTCGAGCTGTTGCCAACGAACCGCAAGAAATCAAATCTCGCCAATTTATAACATCGGCTTTGATAAATTTATCTTTAAAATCCGTGTGAATGGCCGTTCCCGCCATAGGCGCAGACCATCCTCTTTTTATTGTCCAAGCTCTTGTTTCGTCTGTTCCTGTCGTAAAATATGTAATCAAATCAAGCAATTCATAACCTGCTCTAATCAAACCATCAATATCATCAGCCGAACCTCCCAGTTGTTGTTTGAATTCGTTTTTTTCATCGGAATCAAAATCGCTTAATTCGTGTTCAATCTGAGCATCAACTTTTATATATTTAGATGATGTTTCATTAAAAAATTTAATGAGTTCATCATAACTACTCTGCCCTTTTGCATTTAACAAATCAGGATTATTTTCCATTTCGTCCAAATTGTTACCGCCGGCTTTTTTGTTTAAAACATACAAAATCGGTTTCATCGTAAGCAAATGAAATTGTTTTACAGTTTTTAATTCTTCCTCATTCATTTCAACACTTGAAGCAAATTTTCCTCCATCCAAAGCGATTTCAATTTTTTGTAAAATTTCTTTTTCAGCAACCGCTTTTTTGTCGCCCCTTCTCACATCTTTTTCAACATTCCCCAATCTTTTTGTAACAGTTTGAAAATCAGCCATTATCAATTCCAAATTGATAACTTCAACATCGCTCATCGGATCAATTTTCCCTTCCACATGAATAATTTTGCCGTCCTCAAAAATTCTCACCATTTCAACAATAGCATCCACTTCTCGAATATTTGCCAAAAATTTATTTCCCAAACCTTCCCCAGAGTGAGCACCCGCCACAAGTCCGGCAATATCAACAAATTCAATGGCAGCCGGAACAGTTTTTTCACTTTTGGAAAATTCACTTAATTCTTCCAATCTTTTGTCAGGTACAGCAACAACACCGACTGACGGGTCGATTGTACAAAATGGGTAATTCTCAGCGTCAACCATTTTTTTGGTTAAAGCGTTGAATAAAGTTGATTTTCCTACATTGGGCAAGCCAACGATTCCGATTGATAACATAGGGCAAGTTATAAAGTTAAAAGTTTATAAAGTTTAAAGTTTTTAGAAAAAAACCGTTGAACGGCTCAACGAGTTGAGCCGTTCAAAAATTTCTCTTTGATTAATTTCGATTTCTCAATAGTAGCTTTTTTGAGGGGAAAACTCAAGAAAAAGTTGGTTAAAAAAACAGGGTGTAAAAACACCCTGTTTTGGCTCGCATTAACGAGTCAGCAACTAACACCCGTCTGAACAATGAGCTGTGCGAGGAATTAAAAATCTTTTCAAAAAATCACCCCCTTTTTGGATTGTAAAAAGAAGAACAAAAATCAAACTTAAATTTACCACAAAATTGCACAGAAGTCAAATAATCGTAAGTTAACCGCTCGCACCTACAAATAACAATTCTGCTAAAAATTGATAATTGGTGATGTTGCTCTGGATCGCCACGCATGACACCATTTTTTAAAAAATTATGAACGGGTGTCGTTCACCCTGTAGCGAAGTGGGGGTGTCTTGGGTATTTAGCCCGAGCAGTATAAAAACCCTGAGAATAATTTTTTAAAAAATGGTGTCATGCTCGCGAAGACGGATTTTCCGGAGGAAAATCCGTCGACGAAATGCCGAAGGCATTTCGTCTCTGCTCGCCTCGTTAAACTTGTTTTTTACGGGGCGAGGAGTTTGACAAATTATTTTTGAAAAAAATGCAACTAAAACATTTTTTTCAAAATTGTTCATCCGACCAAAACGAGGTTTTGGTTTAGGAAGCAAAAATTCATTAGTGAAATGCCTTCGGCAGTTTATTTTTACAAGTGGATTTTGGGTGGATTTTTCTGAACGCCCCGCCCTCTTTAGAGGGCGGGGCGTTCAGAAAAATCCACCCAAAATCCACGCAACAATCCAACTAAATTAAAAACAACATTCTTACATTCTGCAGAACGTAAGAATGTTGTTTTTAATTAAATTTATTCATTGCCGTCACCCTACCCTCTTTTATTATTATTTCAATTGCTTCGTTGGTTTTTTCGGAAAGTTTTTTGAGAGATTCCAATTCTGTCTTTTTAAAATCTTTTAAAATAAAATCCAGAACTTTTTCTTCTCCTTTTGGTTTTTTAATTTTTCCGGATGGAGTTGTCGGAGAAACACCAATCCTAATCCTCACAAATTCTTTCGTTTTTAAAGTTTTAATGATTGACTCAAGTCCTTTGTGTCCGCCGGAACTCCTGTTAAAAGTTATTTTTAAATCCCCGAAAGCAAGGTCAAGGTCATCGTAAATAACAACAAGATTTTCCTCTTTTTTCTTATTAGTTATAAGCGAGCTTAAACTCAAACCGGATTTATTCATAAAAGTTTCCGGCTTAATTAAAATAACTTTGTTTTCTCGACCGGTCACCTTATGTGACTTAGGATTTTTAATAATTCCTTCAGAAACCAAAGCTTTCAATTTTTTATTATTTTCCCATTCCGGAAAATTATTTTTCTCGGCAAAATAATCCAAAATAATTCGCCCGACATTATGGCGTGTTGTTTTATATTCTTCTCCCGGATTTCCTAATCCTACAATAGTAAACATAATTTAATAAATTAATTTTTTTATAAAAATTTGCTCAAAGTCTCGCAAAGACAAAAACGACGATAAAATTACCACTTCATTAAATCTCTAATTCAAATAAAGCACTCTGTTTTCTTTATGCCCCTCAAAATCAACCGCATAATACATATTTCCTTCACGGTCAGAGAGATAATATAAATAATCGGATTTCACTGGATTTATTGCGGCGATAATCGAATTTAACCCAGGGTTTGTGATAGGCCCAACAGGTAAACCTTTATACAAATAAGTATTATATTTTGAATCAACTTTCAAATCATCCAATGTCACTTGATAGGTATTTCTCCCTAATATATAAGGAAAGACAGCATCCACTTGAAGAGGCATTCCTATCTCAATTCTCTTCCATAAAATTCCGGAGATAACTTTTTTAGAATTCATTGTTCTTGCCTCCTCTTCAAGAATGGACGCCATTATGATAATTTCATCCAGCGGTTTTTCGCAAGCGTCTATTTTATCTTGAATAGCCAGCACCTTTTTATCAAAATTATCTTTCATCGCTATAATAACATCATCTTCAGAGATGTTCGGTGAAAATAAATATGTGTCTGGAAACAAATATCCTTCTAATTGTTTTCTTTTTGCTATTTCTATAAAGCTTTCCGGATTAAATTTTTCAAGTTTTTTACTTAATATATCCGCCATTTCTTCAACAGTTGTTCCTTCAAAAATAGTTACTCTTACAGGAGTTAATCCAAAAATTCCTTTGGTTGTTCTGTGAGCAATTGAAAACACATTTTTTGAGCTCTCAAAAAAATAATCGCCTGATATTACTCCTTGGTTTCCTTTTATTCCTCTTACAATAATATCAAATAAAAAAGAAGATTTTATAATACCTTTCTCCTTAAAATCTTTTGCGATATTTTTTAATGTCTCCCCTTTTTCTATTTCAATGATAACCCCCACCGGAAAATTATAAGGATGGGAGAAAGCGCAAAAATAAAAAACAACAAACAGAGTCGCAGTTAAAATAATTGCTTTTCTTTTTTCTTTGTTTAAAGCAAGAAATTTAGACTTTACATCCATTGCTAAATTTCTCGGGTTATAATTTTTAAAATTAAAATCAATCATACTAAAAATTCAAAATGCAAATCTCAAAATGAAAAATGACAGTGTAAAATAATAAAATGAAACGACAACAAAAATTTGCTTTAGCAAATTTTTGTTAATTTTAAAATTTTGCATTGTCATTTTTCATTTTGAATTTTCAATTTTGCATTCCAACTAATCTAATCTTCCTTTCTAAAAAGGAAGATCTATCGGCGGTTCAGCTTTCTTTGAAGTGATTCTGCTGAATGTTGGGGTTTGTGCAACTCCCCCGGGAAGATGAAAAATTGTTGCCAATTCTTCAGAACTTAAAACAAATTGCTTCTCGCTTCTTCTGGGATAATTAAAATATGCTCTTCTGATGTAATCCTCAAAAATTCCTTTTTTCATTTTATTTAATCTGATATTTTTATAATCCTGCCAAGGGTAATCAAAACCAGTTCCCCTGCTAGGTTTAAAACCGTTTAAATTCTCAGAATTAAACTGCTTGAAAGTTCCTGTTATCCCCGTTATATTGATTGGGTTAAATTTTTCTTTTTCTGTGATATAAAGTCCGCGAATTCCACAGTCAAAACCAAGTTTGTCAGTGTTTCTCTCAATTGAAGCAATAATATCTTGCTCACCTTTTGTAGCCAATCGGGGAGGTTTTCCTTCTTCTTCTGACTTTAAACTTTCTATCAATTTTAATTTTTCCTCTTTTGCCATATCCACCCAACTTTTTGCCGATTCCCACTCACTTTTTCCCCCTTTGTGTCCTCTCACCATAATTTGAATCCACAATTGCTCACCTTTTTCAATAGAACCCAAAAACTCGATAATAGGAGTAATTGGGTCAGATTTTTCATCATCTTCAAGTCCTTCTTTATTTAAACCATAATCAACATAAGTTTTAATCGGGTAAGCATCAATCTTTTTTGTTAAAACAAATTCATTTCCCCACATACTCATATTGGTCAAATCAAAATTAACAAATTTTGTATAATCTGGGACTTCATAAACTTCCACTCCGGGATATTGAGCATAAATTTGAGCTTCTATTATATTTTTAAATCTTTTTTCCGTCCAAATAAAAAATTTTATTTGACCTCCGAGAGAAACCATTTCCAAAGAAAACCAAGTTCTGCTTTTACCCAAAATATTTCTGTCATACCAAGTTCCCTCTCCTCCCGTCTGGTGAAGAGCATTCAAAAACAATTCCGCTGCCATCGGCGTTTTTTTAATTTCTTTTGGAACTTTTATTTCCAATAAAATTCTTTCTTGTTTCAAAATAAAAGCAGATCTTTTGTAACTTACCCAAATATTCCACAGTATAATTACCAAGAAAAAAGGAATATAAAAAGGAGCCAAAATATACAAAACAAACAGCGTATTAGCTGCCAAACCTTGAAACATTACAGGTAAACTCAAAATAAAACTATCTATCATTTGAATTAAATTTTACGCTAAAAATTTTTAATTCGCAATCAAAAAATGTGATTTCAAAAATCAAAGCAAATGCAAAAAAGTGGGTGTCGGGAGCCCACTTTTTTAAATATTAAAACTTTATAGACTTTATTTTCTTAATACTTGATACTTAATACTTGATACCCTATACTTAACTTAATAAATTATAAATATTTTAATAAACAAATTTTTGCGGAGCAAAAATTTGTTTTCCGCGACTTTCTGCGTCCAGTCCGCGACAGTCCGCAATTTATTCGACTGGAAGGAGAATAAATATTATGAACGAAAAATATCTCAACCCCTACAACCCCGAAAAAACGGAAAAAGAAATTTATCAAATTTGGGAAGAAAGCGGTTTTTTTAATCCTGATAATTTACCAGAAGAAAGAAAAGAAACTTTTTCAATGGTTTTACCTCCTCCAAATGTGACCGGAAAATTACATCTCGGTCATGCTGATATGCTTGCCATTCAAGATACTATTATTCGTTTTCAAAGAATGCTCGGCAAAAAAACTTTGTGGCTTCCTGGGACTGACCATGCCGCAATCGCCACTCAAACAAAAGTTGAAAAACTTTTAGCCAAAGATAAAATCAAAAAACACGATTTGGGCAGAGAAAAGTTTTTAGAAAAAGTAAATGAATTTGCAATGGATTCGCAAAAAACCATTATCTCCCAAACCAAAAGAATGGGGTCCTCTTTGGATTGGTCGCGTCTTACTTTTACACTTGATGAAGAAAGAAATCTCGCCGTCAAAACCGCTTTCAAAAAAATGTATGATGACGGTTTAATTTACAGAAAAGAAAAAGTTATCAACTGGGATCCAAAAGGTCAGACGGTTATTTCAGATGATGAAGTTGTTCACGAAGACAGAAAAGCTGTTTTTTACACATTCAAATATTCAAAAGACTTCCCTATTGCCATTTCAACCACTCGACCGGAAACAAAAGTCGGTGATGTTGCCGTCGCTGTTAATCCAAATGACAAAAGATACAAAGAATTCGTCGGACAAACTTTTGAAATAGAAAATTTTTGCGGGACAAAACTCTCAATAAAAATCATCGCTGACCGTGAAGTTGATTCTGAATTTGGAACCGGCGCTTTGGGCGTTACTCCCGCTCACTCCAAAATTGACGAAAAAATGGCGCAAGAAAATAATCTTCCGATGAAAAAAGTCATAAACGAATACGCAAAAATGGAAAATACGGGAGAAATTTTGGAAGGCAAAAAAGTTTTGGAAGCGAGAGAAATAATTGTTGACTGGTTGAAAAAGGAAAATTTAATGATAAAGGAAGAAAATGTTGAGCAAAGTGTTGCCACCGCCGAAAGAACAGGAGCTATTATTGAACCACTTCCAAAATTACAGTGGTTTATTGATGTTAATAAAAAATTCAAACTTCCTCATTCTAAACTGGCTGGGGTTAAAACTGACCAAGAAATAAATCTCAAAGATTTGATGAAAGTTGCAGTTGAGTCAGGTGAAGTAAATATTTTACCCGACCGTTTTAATAAAATTTATTATCACTGGATTGAGAATCTACACGACTGGTGCATTTCTCGACAAATTTGGTATGGGCATCAAATTCCAGTTTGGTATAAAAATAAAGATACTGGAAACGAAGAAATTTTTGTCGGAGTAGAAGCGCCAGAGAGCGAAGATTGGGAGCAAGACCCCGACACTCTTGATACTTGGTTTTCTTCCGGGCTTTGGACTTTTTCCACTCTCGGTTGGCCGGAACAAACAGATGATTTGAAACTTTATCATCCAACCGACCTGATTGAAACCGCCCACGATATTCTTTTTTTCTGGGTGGCGAGAATGATTTTAATGTCAACTTATTTAATGGGAGAAATTCCATTCAAGACGGTTTATATTCACGGGCTTATTCGTGATGAGCAAAACAGAAAATTTTCAAAATCTCTGGGAAATGCGATTGACCCGCTTGATATGATTGAAAAATACGGAACCGACGCTTTGAGAATGGCACTTTTGGTGGCGGTCGCCCCTGGACAAGACATTAAATTTAACGAAGATAAAATTAAAGCTTACAAAAAATTTTCAAATAAAATTTGGAATATCGCCCGTTTCATTTATTCAAATATTGATGGTTTTGATTATGACAATTTTGACGCAAACAAACTGACTGATTATGAAAAAGATGTTTTGAAATATTTTGATGATTTAATTGTTGAGATTACAGGAGAAATGAAAGAATACAAACTTTATTTAACTTCAGAAAAACTTTACCATTTTGTTTGGCACGAATTGGCGGATAAAATTTTAGAGGAATCAAAAAAAGCTCTAAACGACGAAACAACAGCCACTGACAAAGCCAACAAACAATTTATGCTTCTGAATTTGTTTGAAAAAATTTTAAAAACACTTCACCCATTTATGCCCTTTATTACGGAAGAAATTTGGAAAGATTTTCCTAAAAAAAACAAACAACTGTTGATGATTGAAAATTGGCCCGTGAATTAAGATTTAAATACCCGTCGTCTTTGCGAGAAAACAGGCGTGAATTTTTTTAAAAAATTATTCTCAGGGTTTTTATACTGCTCGGGCTAAATGCCCAAGACACCCCCGCTTCGCTACAGGGTGAACGACACACATTCATAATTTTTAAAAAAATAATACCAAAATTTTTGCGGTCGCAAAAATTTTGGTATTATTTTTTTTAAGTTTATTTTGAGAATTAGGATTTATGAATTAAGAATAACGAATTATGAATAAAAAATATGAGCAAACGAATTTTGCAAAAATTAAATTGCTTTTGTAAAATTTAAATTTCTAAATTCTAAGTTCTAA
>JAHIOZ010000008.1 GCA_018894995.1 Patescibacteria group bacterium
ATTTTTTTTAAAAAATAATGTAAATTTTTAGTATGTTAAAGACAGGGACAATTTTAAGGGTTACCGATTATTTTTTTCAGAATAATGAATATTTTGATGAAATTGAGCGTTCAATGCATGAGTTTTTCGGCGAAGATTTTTTTGAAAAAAAACTAAAAAAATTGACGGTAGTAGATGAAAAAGATTTCAACGAATGGTTTATTTTTGATTTTAAACTTAAAAACGGCAAAACTCCGTTAATGGAATTTTACGATAAAAATCCTCTCAATCTGCCAAAAGAGGAAAACGAACTTTATTTGAGATTGCAAAAAAACACCTACGGTTTTTTTGATGTGGTTGATGTTGTGAGAGGAAGCAAAATTTTAGTCAAAGAATTCGGAACAAAAAACAATATTTGGATAAATGAAATATCCGCTTCTTTTGAAATCAAAGTCGGTTCAACGCTTGTCGGGAGAATTTGTGAGGTAAGCGATAAGCATTTTGAATTTGTCTGCGGTGAATTGAGAAATATCCCGGTTCGTTTTACTTCCAATTCGCAAGATTTTTTCAAAAAGAAAAAAGGCAAAAAATTAACATTGAAAGATTGCAGACCTCTTTGGGACAAAGATTCTTCATCAAAAAAAGAAGAAGAATTGAAAGATAATTTTTCCGATTTGGTGGAAAAAAATTCAAAAAAAAATATTGCTGAAGCGGAAAAAGAATTGGACAATCTTTTTAAAAAATACGATATGACAAAACTAATCGGCACGAAGTTGATTAAAGATTGGGTCTATAATCAAGGCGATGATCCGATGTTCGCCATAAATTTGACACTGGGTTTGGTTAATACTCCCGACAATGCGTTTGATATAAAAAAAGCATTGGATGAAATAATGCCCGCTTTGATGAATTTTTGCAATTTATGTCCAAAGAAAACACTTAAAGACAAATCGTCTTTGGAAAAAGCCAAGGAATTGTATGTAAACGAAAAAAATAATATTCCTGAATTTGAAACAAATGTTTTTGAGGTTGGAAAATGGATTGATATTTATCAAAAAGGTTTAAAATATTTTAACGAAAAGAACGGGGAAAAGGCTTTGAAATATTTTAACAAAACACTTGAGTATCTTTTGGAGAAAAAAATTTCTCCAAGGGATATTTTCAGAGTTTTTGCGAATAAAGGTGTCGCTCATTTTATGAATGGTGAAGATGATGAGGGTTTGTGGGCGATAAAAACAGCCTTGAAACTTAATCCTCAGTATTCTTTTGCCAAAAGGCAACTGGAAAGATACGAGTCTGGGGAAATGGACAGTTTAATTGAATACGGCAAGTTTGAAAGTTTGGAGAAAAAACTCAAAGATAAAACTCTTCCCGTCAATCGTTGGGATTTTAACGGAATTCGCAAAAAATGGTCGGATGAAAAAATCTTGAAACAACTTGATAAATTTGGCGTAAAAACAGACAAAGAAACTTTCACAAAATTAGCAAAAAATTTTTATTTTTCTGACGAATTATCAAAAAAACATTTTAGACCCGACTACAAAGGCGACCCAAAAGATGAAGATTTTCTTTGGATGGCGTCTTTCACTTTGTGGGAAAGATGGTGTCCTTATATTTTTTGCGGAGATATTTTAAGCATTTGGCTTGATGAGGTTGTCGAGGGGAACTTTAAAATTGATAAAAAGATTGAATATTTCGGAAAGATACTTAGTATGCTTCCCGAAATAAATTGCAAATCTGTTGAAAAATGGAAAAAAAAGTTGGAATACTACGGCGATATTTGTAATTTAGTCTCCTTTATAAACGACCTCTTGTTTATCCGCGAAATTGATTCCGGAGTGAATATTTTGGTTTCAACTGTTGTTTCTGAATTAAGTCAAAAAATTGAACACCCTGCTCTTGATGCTCTTAATTTATATTTAAACAATTCTTCTTCCAAAGAAAAATTATTTAAAAAATATGAAGAAAATAAAAGAAAATATCCGTATGATATGCAATTTGCATTGGAAATGTATTTTCATTCTTTTAATAACAAATATGAAGAAAAATATCTTTTGGAAGCTTTGAGTGTTGCTGAAAAACGAGATAAAGATAAAGTTTTTGACTTGGAATTCAGAAGAAGAACAATTTTTAACGATTATAAGGAAATTTTGGAAACTTTAAAAGAGTTTTATAAAAAAGAAAATTCCAAAGAAAAATTAAATAAAATTAAAAATAAAATAAAAGAAATTGAATCAAGAGAAAAAGAACTTGGTTATTCTAAAGAAGATGAAAGAATAGAAGCAAAATCCAAAGAATTTATGTTAGATATCATAAAAAAAGATATCGGGTATAAATATTATGAGTTTTTGAAAAAAACAAAAATTAATTTCAATTATCCTGTGATTTCAAATTCGAATATTGTCGTCAATTTAGGTTCGGGTAAAATCGGCAGGAATGACCCCTGTCCTTGCGGAGCGAAAAAACCAGATGGTTCGCCAAAAAAATATAAAAAGTGTTGCGGTTCCGTGTTATAATCAGATTGTTAAAAGATAAAGAATTTGTTTAAATTGTTGTTTATGGCAAATCCAAAAAATGTTTAGAACAAGAATTCACAAAATTATTGATGAAAATGCTTTGGTTAAAGTGTTTTTTGGCGAGTTAGAAAAAGATAAAAAATATTATTTGGATGTTTTGGAGGGTAAAGTCATTTCTGAAGATAAAATCAAAAATTTTTTTGATAAAAAATATAAGCTGATTGAACCTTTTGAGAAAACTGATATTGAAAAAGTGATGGAAGATTTTATTGATAATTGCGGAATTTTGATTCTTAATGATAAAGATAAAATTTTTGCCCAAAAACTTATTGCAATCAAAAATGACGAGAATGTGTTGGATAAAGCGGTTGATATTTTAAAAACAAATGAGGCTTGGATGTTAGGCTGGACGGAATGGAGAGATACGGATTTTTGGCCTGATATTGAAGATTTTATTTTGTCAGCCGATGATAAAATAAAAGAAGTTTGGGATTTGGATTGTTCTTGCGCAATGTGTCATATGTTAGGTAAAGAATTGGAAAAAGACAAACGAGTTGAAGTTAATTGGAATTTTGACAATCTTAAAGATAATACAGAAGATAACTAAAATGAAATGGGACAAAAATACAAAAGATTAGTTGATCCTTACAAAACAAATTCTCCTTACGGAGAAGGGTATTGCCATTTAAAGAATGAGGTTCTAAAATTCAGATTTGATAGAATAGCTAATATTAATTTGACCAATAAAAATTTTAAAAAACTTGATTTTAATTAAAATTATGCAACCGAAATATGATTTGAGAAAAATAAAATTTTCTGTGGACGAAGGAACTTTTAAGAGAGCTGTCGGTTTGTACGAGGGTGGAAAAGTGATTGACTTTGAGGATAATTTGCGAGGTTATTCCGCGACCGTTACAGGCACGAGCCCTTATTTTATTTCTGTTTCCAATACTGATATTCGCAAGGGAAATTGTGATTGTTATGTTGCTCAAAATAAAAATGAATTATGCAAACATATGGTGGCGGTTGCCATTTATTCTATTTTACGAGGTGAGAAAATGAAAGAAGATGAATCTGCCATTGAGGAATTTGCTTGCAGTGGCAAATTGGGGGAATTAAGCAATGAAGAATTGTTTGAGGTAAAAAAAGAAATATCTTCGGCGACGAAATTTATAAAAGGTTATACAGGGCCTTCAAAAAAATGGTTTGAATATCAGTCCTCTTTGAGCGAAGGCGTTTGTATGTTGGAGTTGGTTTTTTCAAAACTACCTGTAAGCAAACAAACATCCGATCTTGTCATTAAAACTCTTTTGAAACTTGACAATAAGTTATGCAAAGGAGGGGTTGATGACTCTGACGGAACGGTCGGCAACTTTATTTATGGAAGTGTTGAAATTCTTAAAGATTTTGCGAAGCTTGATAAAAATTGTTTAAAATCTTTTAAGATTTTTGAAAAACAAGAAACTTGTTTTGGTTGGGAAAAAGATTTGAATTTGAAAGAAATTTAAATTTAAAATTTTAAAAAAAATGAAAAAGATTATTGTAAACGATAAAATGCAAAAAAGATATCGGTATGAATTGGCTGAGCCGGTTGGTAAAAATTTTGCCGATGATTTTAAACCGGAATTGACTCCGAAAGAAATGTTGGAGTTGGGTGTTTTTGGTGGTCGTTATATGCGGGATTGCGTAAAAGAGTTTCCAACAAATTGGTTTAAGAAAGCCAAATTTCATTCGAAAAACACTTCCGGTCATAGTCCGAAACTCAATTATTTTGGTGTTGACGCAAGTCAGCCGTTGTCCGTGTGGAAGAAAAACGGTTGGATTTATAAAGAAGATCCGCGCGGTTGGTTTCAGTGGTATTGCCGATATTATATTGGTCGCAGAATTTCTGAAGAGGATCGGCGACAAATCGGTCGTTGGAAATCTTTTAAAAGACATTTGAGCGCGGTGAAAAATAATTGCAAAAAAGGAGATAATGGTTGTCGCCCGAAACAAAAACAAGCGCTTCTGCATTGGGCATATGATTCAAGAAAAATTTAAAGAAGTGTTTTGAAATTTAGAAACAAAAAAATCATATTATTTTGATTTTGTGCATTAAGGGAACGATCGTTCCCTTAATGCACAATTTTTTATTGTCTTTTCTTGTTACATTTATAGTTAAAAATTTATAAATTTAATTTATAGTTAAAAAATTCAATTTAATCTTTTTTTATGTTAAAATAACACTGTTATATCCTGCAATGGATAGTATAGATAAATTATAAATAGTTAAAAATTTGAAAAAATTAAACAAGTTTGCAACAAATATAAAAAAAGAAAATTTTAAAATTAAAAGGAAAAAAGGAATGTCAAAAAAGAAATCCCAAAAAAATATACAGCCGACGATTTTCGAAGAAAAGAAAGTTCGCCGTATTTGGGAAAACGAACAGTGGTATTTTGTTATTGCTGATATTGTTCAAATTCTTACTGATTCAAAAGATGTTCAAGGATATATAAAAGATATGAGAAGAAGAGATGATGAGTTATCCACAGGGTGGTGGCAAATTGCCACCCCCCTTTCAATAGAGACGGCGGGCGGGACTCAAAAGATGAATTGCGCGAATTTACGAGGAATTTTCCGCATCATTCAATCAATTCCTTAATCCAAAAAAAATATCAAAAAAATAAAATAATAAAAATAAGGTTCTAAGCAATTTTTAAATTAGAATATGAATAAAATAAATCAATCAATTAAAACTATGACAGAAGCAACTAAAAAAATAATCACTCGTTTTCCGCCGTCGCCGACGGGGAATTTACATGTGGGGAGTGCAAGGACGGCACTTTTTAATTATATTTTTGCCAAACAAAACAACGGCGAAATGCTTTTTCGGTTGGAAGACACGGACAAGACTCGCTCAAAACCGGAATTTGAAAAAGATATTTTAGACGGTTTGGAATGGTTGGGAATTGATTTTGACAAAGCAAAAATGTTTCGTCAATCGGAAAGGGGAGAGATTTACAAAAAATATTTGGAAAAAATGATTGCCGACGGCACCGCTTATGTTTCAAAAGAAGAAGAAATCAAAGAGGGCGGGCGAGCGGAAGTGATTCGTTTTAAAAATCCAAATAAAAAAATTGTTTTTAACGATTTAGTCAGAGGTGATATTGAATTTGACACAACAGAGTTGGGTGATTTTGTTATTGCTAAAAGTATAGAAGAACCACTTTATCATTTAACTGTTGTGGTGGATGATTTTGAAACAGGCATTACTCATGTCATTCGCGGGGAAGATGGGATTTCAAACACTCCGAGACAAATTTTAATTCAAGAAGTGATTGGCGCTCCGCGACCGATTTATATTCATATGTCTTTCAGTTTGGCGCCTGACCGTTCCAAGCTTTCAAAAAGATTTGGTGCCGTGGCGGTTACGGAATACAAAAACAAAGGATATTTGTCGGAAGCAATGGTTAATTATTTAATGCTTTTAGGTTGGAATCCCGGAACAGACCAAGAAATTTTTTCAATGAAAGAATTGGTTGAGCAATTTGATTTGAATAAAATTCAAAAAGGCGGAGCGATTTTTGATCTTGTAAAATTAAATTGGGTGAACAAAGAATACATCAAAAAAATGTCTGACGAAGATTTCAAAAACAAGGTTTTGGAATTTTTGCCGGAGGAAATTAAAAATTTGGCGGGCTACAACGATGAAAAATTAAATAAAATTTTGCCGGTGGTTAAAGAAAGGATTGAAAATTTTGGCGATATTAAAGAAATGGCGGAAGCAGGGGAGTTATCTTACTTTTTTGATGCCCCGGAATACGAAAAAGAAAAGTTGGTTTGGAAGGACGACGGAGAAGAAAAAGCAAAAAAATATTTATCGGAAGTTGTTAAGATATTAGAAAATGTTGAAGATTTTTCGGCTGAAAATGTAAAAAATACTTTATGGGATTTTGCTACTGAACAGGGAAGAGGGTCTGTTCTTTGGCCAATGCGATTTGCCTTGTCCGGAAAAGATAAATCTCCCGACCCTTTTACTTTGGCGGAAATTTTAGGAAAAGAAGAAGTTGTTAATAGATTAAAAATAGCGATTAAGAAATTGGGTTAACTAAAGACAAACGATGCCGGTTTGCCACGCATGACACCATTTTTTAGTTTTTTGAAAAACTTTGTTTTTCAAAAAACTAAAAAATGGTGTCATGCTCGCAAAGACGGATTTTCCAGAGAGAAATCCGTCGAGACGAAATGCTTTCGGCATTTTGTCTTTGCGAGCTTCAAAACGAAGTGTAGAAGCGTGGCAAACCAGAGACTAACAATCAACATTTAAAAAACAATGCAAGCACGATTTTTCATTTTAATATTAGTTTTACTTTCAATCGGTTTTTATAATCCGAGAATTTCTAATGCAACAAAAGTTGACGAAATAAAAACAAAAATAGAAGAAAGAACCGCAACTATGACTAAATTAGAAGAAGAAATTGCTCAGTATCAAAAAGAAATTGAAAAAGTGGGAGAAGAAAAACAAACTTTAAATAATGAAGTTTACCGTTTAAATCTTGATAAGAAAAAATTAACCAGCGATATAAGTCTTACTAACGATAAAATATATACAACCAGTCTTACTGTAGAAAAATTAGATATTGATGTAAAAGACAAAGAAAGTAAAATTGAGCAAAATACGGTTGCCATTTCTGAAACAATAAGATTAATTAACGAATCAGATTCAAATTCCTTGGTTGAAATGTTACTTTCCGCAGATAATATTTCTGATTTTTTAAGCAGTACAGAAGACCTCCAAAAATTTCAAACCAGTGTTAGAGAAAAAACAAATGATTTGATAAATTTAAAAAGTAATTTGGAAATAGATAAAAATCAAACAGAGGAAAAGAAGAGAGAATTGGTAAATTATTATTCTGAGTTGGAAGATAAAAAAATTATTGTTGATTCCACTAAAAAAGAAAAAGACCAATTATTGACGGTCACAAAAAATAAAGAATCCAATTACAAACAAATTTTGGAAGAAAAACAAAAATTAATGGCCGAATTTCAAAAAGAAGTTTCTGATCTTGAATCCCAATTAAAAATTGAAATTGATCCAAACAGTTTTCCTGCTCCTGAAAGTGGAGTATTAAGTTGGCCTTTGGATAATATCCGCATCACCCAGTTTTTTGGAAACACACTTTTTGCTTCTCAAAATGCTCAAGTTTACAACGGAAATGGTCATAACGGAGTGGATTTTGGGGTATCTTCCGGGACTAAAGTAAAAGCAGTCTTAGGAGGTGTTGTGAAAGGAACAGGCAATACAGACACAATTCCGCCTAAATGTTATTCTTACGGAAAATGGGTTTTAATAGAACACAATAACGGACTTTCGACTTTGTATGCCCATTTATCGTTGATTAAGGTTGAGCCAGGTCAATTTGTTAATGAAGGGGATATAATCGGTTACAGCGGAAATACGGGCTATTCAACCGGGCCACATTTGCATTTTGGAGTTTACGCCACTGCAGGAGTCCAAATTCAACAATTTACAAACAGTATCAACTGTAAAGACAAATTTATACCAATAGCATCACTTAATGCTTATTTAAATCCGATGGATTATTTGCCGAAACTGTAAATTAAGAATAATGAATTATGAATAAAGAATACGGCGACGAATTTTCGGGGCATTCGGATATTATTTGTAGTATTCGGATTATATAATTTTTTTTGTCCATTTTTACTTTATGGACTTTACCCCCACATCTTTCTTATTTTATAAAAAATAATTTGAGAAAAGATATAAACAAATATTTATTGCTAGGAAAGGTGTAGGGGTTTATAATATATTCATATGTTTAACAATAAAAATAATCAATCCGGTTTTATAAAATGGATTTTAATTATAATAATTGCAATTATTATCTTAAGTTACTTTAATTTTGATTTAAGAGCCATTGTGGAGTCCCCGGAAACACAAGGAAATCTCGGCTATGCTTGGGGCTTGGTTGTAATTGTTTGGGATGATTATTTGGCCGGACCAATTCTATATCTTTGGAATGATATCTTTATAGATTTGCTTTGGGACAGTTTTGTTGATAATCTGGAGAGAATCAAAGGAGGGGAGCCAACCACCATTGAAGAACTATCTCCGGCACCTCTCACTAATTAAATAAAATAATTATGTGGGATCATCTTTTAGTTGTTTTACTTTGTTTTTTCATATTGTTTTTATGGCTTTTTACAATTGGATTTTAAAATAGTTATCAACTATCTTGTGCGACATTATGTTGTTATAATTTTAGGGAAGAGGGGAAAGAATCCGCTTCTTCTTTGGATGAAATAAAATGTTATGTCATTAAAAAAAACAAAAAGGTGTTGGTTCTAATAATTGGACAATGGAAAATATTGCCAGTGGTTTTAAATATTTTTATAAACTGCATAAAAAATATCCAACCGTTCAAGAAATTGATAATTTTGAATTTCTTCCGTCAGCCAGATCAATTCAAAGAAAATTCGGAGGTGTAATAGCTGTTCGTAAATATTTAAAGCTATCCGGACAACACGATTTAACAAAAGGAGAACACAGTTCAAAAAGAGCTTCTAAAATTAATCGGAGGGCTTCCGGCATAAAAAAAGAGGTATCTAGGTACCTTGTAAATCGTTTTGGAGCCCGTTTTGTTCGTCGTGAATATTTCATAATTGATGACAAAAGAACCAGGATTGATTTTTTTGTAAATTACAAAGGAGGAAAATTTTTGATTGATGTTTTTTATCCTAATAGTAGACATAACTTAATTGGTTGCCTAAATTCAAAATTAAAGAAATACAATAATAAATTTATGCCGAAAAAAAGTTTAGTTATTTTTTTACAAATGAATGATAAAATAGACTCTTTTGAATTAGAAAGGATTTTAAAAAACAAAAAGAATAAATTAAAAAATAATCAACACTTGATGGGTATGGAGGAGTTTAAGGCTTTTTGCCGTAGAAAAGAGCCTCTAGAAGCCTCGTAGACGGTCAAAAACCTAATTACAGGGGTAAATAAGAAAGAGTGGTATATATTAAAGCCTACTCGGGTTATTATAGGTTATTGCACAAAAGGTATATTGTGCGACACTCTCCATATAATAAACAAAGGGTCAAAAACCCCCTCTTTTGATATATTCCCTTTATATCTCTAATGTGAGACAAGCAATCCTGATTTTATTTTAAGAACTAAAAAAGTGTCTCTTCTTCTCTTCTTAATAAATCTATTAAGTCATCGAAAAGTTTTTCCATTTTTGAATCTTCAGCAACTTTTTCTTTTTTATTTTTAATTAACATTTCTATAGTCACATTTTTTTCTCTCCATGTTCGCCCTCCGTTTGTATAAATATTTAAAACCGGCTCAATTTTATCCAAAGCATAAACAAATTTTGATTCCCTACTCTCTCTCCTCTCATATTGTTTAATTAATTCAAAAATTTCCGGAAATTCAGAAAATTCCATTTCTAAACGAGTCAACGATAAACTCTCCCTTTCCTTTTTACTTTCTTTTAATTCTTTATCCTCTGAATAAATATAAGTATCACCGGCATAAATCTCCACTAAATCGTGAATCAAAGCGTATTTAATTACTAAATCAATATCTAAATCTAAATTATTAGAAGAAATTATATACCAAGCTAACATCGTCAATTGATAACTGTGTTCAACATCATTTTCCCATCTGTCTCCCCCATTAGAGTGTATCACCCGTTCAATGTCGCGAAATTTATTTAACAATTGGACAAAGTTTATAATATTTGGCAGTTCAATAATTTTCATATTAAAGATAGTAACATTTTAAAGTTAATTAAAAAAGACAATTCAAAATTGAACCGTCTTAGTCTCCCCTTTTTTATTTCTTGTTTTGATTTTTTTAAATGTCACAAAAAATACAATCGTATTTTTTGTGACATTTTTAGTTTTATTCTTCCCTCTTGTTGTATTCAACTTCAGTAATTTCTGTTGTATCTTTTGGAACAATTAGCCAAACAATTATATAGAAAAAAATCGCCGGAATTATTTCAGTTACCAGAGCTATAAATATAAAAACAAGTCTGACAATAGTAGAGTCAATATTGAAAGTCTCCCCTATTCCACCGCAAACACCGGCAATTTTTTTGTCGGTTTTTGACAGATGCAGTTTTTTAACTTTGTTTTCCATGTCACAAATATACTTATTATTGATACAAAAAGCAATAGAAATTAAAAAACACGGAGGCTTTTAACCCCCGTGTGGTGCTATTTTACGCATTTTTTATGTTTTTTAAGTTGTCAAAGCATCTTTTGGACCTCCTTTTTTGGCCGATTTGTAATTTTTTAAAACGGAACGCCGTTTTGTTCAAGCCAACGGCGGTCATCTTGACTGACGAAAGGACGCTGGTAATCTACCCATCCAACTCCACTTTTGTCTTCGCCAGCGAGAAAAAAAGGATCTAGGTCTTCCGGAGAAAGCCGAGTAATGTCGATACTCTTTTCAGCTATTTTGGAAAAAGTAACCGGTATTTTTTTTGTTGTGTGAATAATGAGACCATTATTCACACAACCAGATTCCTCACAAAAATCCGAATCACTTGGAAAACATCCGATCGGGAGTTCCCCTTTGAAAAGATTATTTGACAACTGATTTAAACCGGAAAAACATACCAATCTTAACATTTTTTCCCCTTTTTGTTTGAAATTTAAGGTTAATAAAAAATGAGCTTATATCCTGACAATAAGGATATCATAATGTGATAATTTGTCAATAGACAGAAAGCAAACAATCACACTATAAACATCAAACTCATTAAAAATTAACGATGTTACTCTGGATCGCCACACTTCTCTGCTATTGCTCCGAAGCTCGCAGAGACGAAATGCCTTCGGCATTTCGTCGACGGATTTTGCGGAGCAAAATCCGTCTTCGCGAGGTTTTTTTGAAAGAATTTTTTTTGTATAAAAAGAACGGTCGTTCCTTATTTTCTATAAGGTGAAAGAAATTTTCTTGAAACCGACAAAGTCCGGCGCCAAATTTAGGTTTATCAAATTCCTTTGCAATTTGCTGCAGGGCTATACCCCGCTCCCTCCGCCTCCTCTTTCGTATCAAACCAAACTTTATTTTCTTCTTTTATTCTTTGTGCCCCTGAACACCACGGCAAATGATATTTTGTCCCGCTTTTTGAAGCCACATACTTCCCTGTTTGCAAAGGTAAACTTGCCTGTGCAAGTTGTCCGACATCATTAAATTCAGGTGAAATTTCAACTAGCGCTTTGTTTTGACTTGAAATTATTTGTAAAGGAGATTTTTGTTCGTCAGTCTTTGAGAGTCTTCCGAGTCCAAA